>JAJDBL010000441.1 GCA_029261375.1 Nitrospirales bacterium | reverse complement strand
ACGACAGTCTTCGAGATCCCAGGGTGACTCGTGATCCGGTTCCTCTTTCACTTCAGCGTTGGGTCGTTTTCGCCGATACACATAGCGAGTAGAGGGTCGTGTCTGTCTACACAACATTGCGTTGGGAGTTATTTTAAAATCATGACCACCTCACCAGTCTTCCAGGGATAGAGAGCAAACGCTTTATGTCTATTTCTTCTGTTTCTGATCCCGTGACCGCGCCGGACATTCCTTCCCCGGAGACCCCCAAACCGCTTGGTCGTCGCTTGGTTGATGCAGGGATCATTTCCGACGAACAGCTGAAACAAGCCTTGCGGGAACAGAAGGCGCAAGAAACCTATCTTGGGAAGACTCTGGTTAACCTTGAGATGCTGGATCCGTCTCTTCTGGCGGGGTTTCTTGCGCTCGATGCTCAATCCTGCGCGTTTGGGGAAACAGATTGGTGTATTGAACCGGAAGTCATTCGACTCGTTCCCTATACCTTAGCGCATCAATACGACGTGCTGCCGTTGCATCGGGATCGTGACCGGCTGATCGTTGCAATGGCGGCCCCGATTAATACGGTTGGCATTGATGCGGTGGAACGTTTGACGGGATTGCGGACGGATGCCGTCGTGGCGCCACATCTGTCGATCATTGATGCCATCGAACAGCAGTACTCCAGGACGGGACTCATTGATGATACCATCCAACAGCTCACCACGCCGGTAGATAAGCCGGTCGAAGATGATTCGGGTTTTCTGGCAGCGATGACCTTGTTGTGCAATCAGATTGTCTTTGTTGGTCTACAACAAGGAGCCACCCATATCCACGTCGAACCTGATGAGTTTGTGATGCGAGTTCGTCTGCGGGTGTTAGGAATTCTGCGTGAGGCCGTCGTTATCCCGATGACGCTTCATTCCATGCTTATTTCCCGCTTGAAACAGATGGCGAATCTCGATGCCGATGAGCGCCACATCCCGCAGGAAGGCTCCATGGTGTTTGATCTTGCCGATCGCTCCATTCAACTACACGTGTGCACGCTTCCTACGCAGTGGGGTGAGTATATCGATCTCAAACTCCTGGCGACGTCAAGTATTCAACATCCATTGTCTTCGTTGGGTTTGGCGACGCGAGACCAGAAGACGGTACAGTCGTTGGTCGCGCGAGCATATGGCATGATCGTGATCGCGGGCCCAAGTGGGTGTGGGAAGACAGCGACCCTGTATGCGGCTTTACAACAGATCAATGCACGGGAGAAAAGCATTGTCACGATCGAAGATCCCATCGAACATCGTCTTTCCTGGGTACGCCAGATGCAGGTTAATGTCGACCGGGGCCTCACGTACTCTTCTGGGTTGCGTGCTTTGTTGCGCCAGAATCCAGATGTCGCGGTGATCGGGGAACTTCGTGACACGGAGACTGCAGATCTGGCCGCACGGGCGGCATCCACTGGCCATCTTGTCCTGACAACGCTGAACAGCAACGACGCGATTGGAGCTGTTCAACAACTGATTGAGCTCGGGCTCGAGCCCTCACGCGTGTGTAGCACGGTGGCCGCGGTGATCTCACAACGGTTGGTTCGTTGTATTTGTGCTGACTGTAAGGTTCCGGATGAGAATCCGGATGCCGCATTTGATCAGCTCAATCTCACGACATCGAAGCCGTATCCTCTCACGTTGTGGCATGGCGAAGGGTGCGCGCGGTGTTCTGGTAGTGGCTACTATGGCCGGCAAGCGATCTATGAGGTCTTTATTCTCGATGATGCTGTTCATGGCCCTATCGTGAGTGGGCCAGATTTTGGAATGGTTCGACGTCTTGCCGGGGAGAAGGGGATGCGTTCGTTGGTGGATGATGGGTTTAAGAAGGCGTTGCAGGGCGTGACGACTGTTGCAGAAGTTATGCGCGTTACCTCAGCTTAGTGCCGAGGATGTTGAAACAGGCCGCCAGCGGCGTTCTCGCTTCGCTCTGTCGACTCAACGTACAGGAGTACGATTTGCCTCCTCGCTTGCTACGGCCCTGCTGGACGATCTGTTTGAACATCCTTCGTAGGGCCAGTAGGTGGGACTGTCCAAAAATGATGGTCTTTTCCCTCAAGATTCTGAAGTCTTTGCCGATAAGAGGTAGAGAAGGGGTAGTTATGTCTCTCGGGCATCGTGTGCCGATGTGAGATCACCTTATAAGGTCATGAATACAACACGAGATAACTCATTATAAAGAGGAGGCAAGCATGCGCGTTGTTGAACGAAAAGCACAATCAGGTACGGTTCTTGATCTTCACGAACGATTTGATTTTGGTGCCCGTGGAACGTTTAAGGAGGCGGTGGAGAAGGTTCGACAGGAGGCGTGTTCCCATTTGATCGTCAATATGCAAGGGGTCACGTTCATGGATAGCTCAGCGCTTGGGCTACTTGTCGTGACCTATCAAAACTTCAAACGAGTCAATAGTAAGGTGAGTCTCCTGAATCCTCAAGGATATGTTCGACAAGTGCTCGATCTCGCGAACATTCCCAATATGATGACTGTGTATGACAGTGAATCCGATGCGTTGTCAGCCGTTCCAGTTGCCGCGGTGGCGTAGCACGTGTCGCTTGTAGCCGTCGATCCGGTAGCGGAGCTGCCTGAGCCCGCCGTCGTGCCGGTCACCATCCTGATTGTTGATGACGATCCCATGGTTCGCGTGTTGTTGGAACGGCAACTCCAGCGTCTGGGCTATCGTGTGATACAGGCGACAAACGGTCACGAGGGCCAAGCGCTTGCGGCGTGTGAGCAGCCCGATCTCATGATCGTTGACTGGATGATGCCTGAAATGGATGGTCCGACACTGTGTGCCGCGATTAAGGCGGATCCACTCTTGTGTCATACCCATCTGATTATGCTCACCGCCAATCATGATCTTGCACATGTGACGGAAGGTCTGTCGCGGGGAGCGGATGATTTTCTCGCGAAACCGCCCAACCCGAAAGAGTTGGCCGCACGAGTGAATGCGGGTCTGCGTGCGCGTGCCCTGACCCGTGAGGTAGAACACGTCAACCAGCAACTGAATGTGTCATACACCCAACTCGCGGAAAAACAGCGTGTGGTAGACGAGGATTTGCAATCCGCATCCCGGTTTGTCGCCTCGCTGCTTCCGGAGCCCGGTGAACCGTTTCCAGGCGTGCGGCTTGCCTGGGAGTATCTTCCCTCAATGACGTTGGGCGGAGATTTTTTCTGCGCTGCTCCCTGGGACGATGAGCATCTTGGCTTTTACGTGTTAGATATGTCGGGACATGGTGTCGGCCCATGCCTGCGGGCAGCATCGTTGTCCATGTATCTGCGAACTGACGCGGTGCGTCGGCTGACACATTCATTTGATCCTGGAGAGATTCTGTCCGAGTTGAGCCGGCTCTGTCCTCTCACGAGTGATGGCCACTACTGTACAATTTGGCTTGGGTGTCTTCATCTTCCGACGCGGACGCTTCGTTTTAGCTCCGCCGGGCATCCCGCTGCGTTGTTGGTGAACGGACCAGATCACATAGAATCACTTGGAATGCCAGGTTTGCCCTTAGGTTTTGCGGACGATACGGAGTATGTCACACAGGAAAAGCGCTTGCGTGATGGTGATCGTCTTCATCTTTTTAGCGATGGCATCTTTGAAATAGAATCGCCTGACGGTGCAGTGTGGGATCGAAGCGGATTAGAGCGTGCGTGCCAAGACTCTGCCAACCTTCTATTGGCTGACGCCATTGGTCAAGTCGTTGACAAGGCGAGGACGTGGCAAGAGCGCGGAACGTTTGATGATGATGTTGTCTTGATTGGATTCGAGGTGAATGGAACGGCGTGAGGTGACATTACACAACGACCCTGACCGGGTGAGCGAAGTGGTCGAAACCCTGCTCAAAGGGTTGAGTGATTCGTTAGAAGAATCGACTCGCTATGGTCTGCGTCTCGGGATTCACGAGATGGTCCTGAACGCGATTGAACATGGCAATCTTGAGATCACGGCACAAGAGAAAGAGCAGGCGATAGAGCAAGCGAGTTATGATCGTCTTCTAGAGGAGCGACAAGCTGATCCACGCTATGCTGCCCGTCGTGTCACGGTTCACGTCACTCGGGATGACATACAGGGTCTCTACGAGTGCTCCATCAAGGACGAAGGTAGGGGGTTTGACTGGAAACAGTGGTTGGGGACACGCACATCTCCCGATCATTTTCAAGGCGGCTGTTGGCGTGGAATCGCACTCGCACAACATGCCGCGGAGACTGTCACCTATAACGAGATCGGAAATGAAGTCACACTTACCGTTCGAGCCCAGACTGCAACGGAAGGTGTAACAGTTGGTTAGGCTGAACGTAGAAGGCTGAAGGGCAGAGCTGCTAATCAGCCTGACGACTTAGTTTCTTCCCATCAATCTAAATTGTATCGACGAGACCGTAGTCCCCACGGACTTCACTCAATCTGCAGGATGTTCAAACAGTTCGCGCAGCAAGCGCAGGGCCGAAGGCGTACTCATGTACGTCGAGGTCCTAAGCGAAGCTGACGGACTGTTTCACCATCCTGTCTACGCGTCCTCGACGGCGACCCTCGTAATTTCGTCCACTGTCGTCAATCCTGCGAGTACCTTTTTCATCCCATCATATCGGAGCGTCTGGAACCCTTGATCCATGATGTATGCCTGGATGTCGAGGATAGGCGTATCGCGTGCAATCATGGTCCGTAGTTCCGGTGTGATGACCAATAATTCATGGAGCGCGACGCGTCCCATGTACCCGCTGTTGTGACAGTGCTCGCATCCTTTGCCGCGAAAGAAATATACCTCGGTCTGGCTCTCCCACACAAAGTGTTCCTCAATCTCGGCTCGAGACAAGACATACCGTTCCTTGCACTGGTCACAAATTTTTCGTACGAGCCGTTGGCAAAGTACTCCGATAATGGAGGGAGCGACGAGCGTGGCTTCGACGCCAATTTCAATCAAACGTGTGATGGCTTGTATGGCGCTGTTCGTATGTAGCGTTGCCAAAACAAGATGGCCCGTGAGTGCTGCCTGTGACGCGATGCGTCCAGTTTCACGATCTCGAATCTCGCCGACCAGCATGATATCCGGGTCTTGTCGTAAGAATGATCGAAGCGCACTAGCGAAATCTAAGCCCACCGCCGAATCTGCTTGGACCTGGTTGATCAACGGCAAGCGATATTCGACAGGATCTTCGATCGTCATGATGTTGATCCCTGGTTTGTTTAACGCTTTGAGCGCCGAAAAAATCGTGGTGGTTTTCCCTGAGCCCGTTGGCCCTGTCAGGTAGAAGATTCCGTTGGGCGTCGTGATGAGCTTCTGGACACGCGTGTAGTTCGTGGCCGAAAAATTCAGATCTGCGAGATCGGGAATCATTTGTTTTTGGAGCTGGCCGAGGATACGCAAGACGACTTTTTCTCCAAAGATCGTGGGAACGACGGAGAATCTCGCGTCAAGTGATCGGCTGGCAAGGTCAAAACTGAGACGTCCGTCCTGCGGCTTACGGTGTTCAGTAATATC
>JAJDBL010000440.1 GCA_029261375.1 Nitrospirales bacterium | reverse complement strand
ATGGGACTCAAGGATCTCACCGGTAGCTACGCGATCGTGATGTTGAGTGAGGATGCGCCTGGAACCCTCATTGCGGCTCGGGCCGGGTGCCCGTTAGTCGTGGGTCTTGGTGACGGGGAATCCTTTGTTGCTTCGGATATTCCAGCCATTCTTCATCATACACGCGAGATTATTTTTCTTGAGGACGGCGAGACGTGTACTGTCGCGAACAACCAGGTCACCATCACAGATCTCGATGGAGTGGCTCACGAAAAGACTCCAACGCACATCGACTGGACGCCGGGAATGGCTGAGAAGGAGGGCTATCGGCATTTCATGCTCAAGGAGATCCATGAGCAGCCACAAGTCGTTCTTCACACGTTGATGGGGAGATATAATCCTGAGCGTGGTGAAGCCGTTCTCTCTGACCTCGGTCTTGAGTCGGATAGGATCAAAGATCTCACACGCCTCTGGCTTGTCGGGTGTGGCACCTCGTGGCACTCTGCACTCATCGGAAAATACATCATTGAAGCGGTGGCGAGGCTTCCCGTTCATGTGGAGCTGGGATCAGAATTCAGGCATCGTGAGACATTGATTGAGAACACTGACGTGGTGATTGGTATTTCGCAATCTGGCGAAACCGCGGATACCTTGGCGGGAACGCGCGAAGCGAAGGTGCATGGAGCGCATGTGATTGCGCTGTGTAACTCGGTCGGTAGTACGATGACCCGCGAGGCAGATGGGATTATCTATACCCACGCTGGCCCGGAGATTGGGGTGGCGTCAACCAAGGCCTTCATGGGGCAGGTGACGGCATTCTATCTATTGGCGCTGTTACTCGGCCGAACACGAGGGACGATGTCTGCTGAGCAGGGCGTGGCGTGGTGTGAACATTTAGCCGGTATTGCTCCGCTGATTGAACAGATGCTGGCAACTGAGGATGTGATTAAATTCATTGCGGGAAAGTATTATCGGGACTCGGACGCGCTCTATCTTGGGCGTGGGATTAATTTTCCGGTCGCGCTTGAGGGCGCATTGAAGCTAAAGGAAATTTCCTACATCCACGCTGAGGGCTATGCTGCGGGAGAAATGAAGCATGGGCCGATTGCGCTCATCGATAGACAAATGCCGGTGATCGTCCTCGCACCCAAGGATCACTTGTATGATAAAATGGTCACCGCGGTTCGGGAGGTAAAGGCTCGAAGTGGGCTCGTCGTGGCGATTGTGACAGAGGGGGATGAGGCAATCTCGGATCTCGCTGATGATGTCTATACCATACCGGATGTCGACCCCATGTTCACGCCGTTTCTGATGACCCTTCCTCTTCAACTTCTGGCCTATCACATGGCCTTGTTGCGTGGGACAGATGTTGACCAACCACGAAATCTCGCCAAGAGTGTGACGGTGGAATGATCGATGAATATTTCAAACGAAGAGGTCGAACACGTGGCCACCTTAGCCAGGCTTGGAATCGATGAGACGGAAAAAGAGCTCTTTAGTCTCCAGCTAAGCCAGATTCTGACCTCGTTCGATACTCTTAAACATCTCGAACCACAGACGCAGTCTTCGCTCTGTAGTGGGTCGATGTACGAGCCGTTTCGAGAAGATGAGATCGTCCCATCGCTGTCGAGGGACCAAGCGCTTCTCAACGCACCCGAAGCAGAGGCTGGCCACTTTCAAGTTCCGAAGATCATGGATTAACCTTCTTTTTCGAAAGGGTCTAACATGTTTCGTCAATTGCTGCGTGCAAAACTCCATCGGGTCACCGTGACAGACGCCAATCTTGCCTACGAGGGGAGCCTGACCATAGACGAGGACCTCATTCGCGAAGCCGGCCTACAATGTTATGAACTTGTGATGGTCTCAAATCTAAATAACGGAGAGCGCTTTGAAACCTATGTTATTCCCGGCCCGGCAGGGTCTGGAGTCATCACGCTCAATGGGCCTGCCGCACGGAAAGGCATCGTCGGAGACCAGCTCGTGGTGTTTTGTTATGCACTGTACGATGAAGTAGAAGCGCAAGAACATTGTCCGACTATTGTCCTCGTCAATGAGAAGAACAGGATAGTCTCCAAACACAATCCATCCCAATGGGATCTCGAAACCCATGAAGGGAATGTTCGCATCTCGGCTGGCGGGACGCGGGGGTGAGTCTCAACCATCTGACCATTCACGAGGCCTCGGACGGGATTTCTAAAGGGACGTTTTCGTCCGCGGAACTCACACAGGCCGTTCACCAACACATTGCCCGGGTCGATGCGACGGTGCATGCCTACCAGACGGTTCTTCCTAACGCTCGCCCTAACACGTACGCTCTACGCGCCAATGCTGGCAACGCCACATCCGTGCTGCAAGGAATTCCCGTAGCGATCAAAGACAATATCTGTACGGAAAACGTCGTCACCACTTGTGGTTCGAGGATGTTGGAGAACTTTGTTCCACCGTATAGTGCGACGGTGATGACGAGGCTGGAAGATCACGGTGCGGTTCTGGTTGGCAAGACCAACATGGATGAGTTCGCGATGGGATCGTCAACGGAACATTCAGCATTTGAACCGACACGCAATCCCTGGGACCCCCAGCGGATCCCAGGTGGATCGAGTGGGGGATCTGCAGCTGCCGTCGCGGCCCATGAGTGTATTGCCTCACTCGGTTCGGACACAGGGGGATCGATTCGACAGCCTGCTGCGTGTTGTGGTGTCGTAGGGCTCAAACCAACGTATGGGCGTGTGTCGCGGTACGGTCTTGTGGCATATGCTTCGTCGCTTGACCAGATTGGACCGCTCACAAAGGATGTGACCGATGCGGCGATCATGTTTGAAGTGATCGCCGGCTATGATTCCCATGATTCCACATCAGTGACGATGCCGGTTCCTGAGATATCGCGATCGTTGCATCGCGATATGACTGATATTCGTATCGGTATTCCGGATGAATACTTTGGAGACGGTCTTGATGCGGAAGTTGAAGCGGGAGTTCGCGCGGCGTTAGAGGTCTTGAGTGCGCGTGGAGCGAAGACGAAAGTTGTCTCGTTACCTGCGACACCCTACGGTATTGCTACGTATTATCTCATTGCGACTGCTGAGGCGAGCTCAAATCTCGCACGGTATGACGGTGTCAAGTATGGCTATCGAAGTGCTGAGGCCCAAGACTTGATGGAGATGTATCGGCAGACCCGTCGTGAGGGATTTGGCGCTGAGGCAAAGCGGCGTATCATGTTGGGGACCTACGCCTTGAGTGCAGGCTATTACGACGAGTATTATGGGAAGGCTCAGCAGGCAAGAACGATGATTCGAGCGGATTTTGAAGCCGCGTTTCAAGAGGTAGATGTGATCATCACGCCGACCACGCCGACACCCGCATTCCGGCTCGGCGAGAAACTGAATGATCCTTTGCAAATGTATCTGTCGGATATCTACACGATTTCTGCAAACCTCGCGGGTTTTCCCGCGATCTCTGTGCCATGTGGGTTTAGCCATGATGGATTACCCATCGGGATGCAGGTCATGGGGCGATGGTTTGATGAGTTGACGATATTGCAGGTCGCGTTCGCGTTTGAGCAAGAAACCAATTGGCACCTCAGACGCGCGCCACTGAGTGAGGTGGGTGATGCCTGAAATCATATGGGGGTTAATTGGAATATCGTTCGCGGTGTTAGTCGCGTTTCTGGTTCCCGTTCTTCATCAATTGCGTAAGACGGCGAAAGAATCGGAGCTGTTGATTCGTCGTATGAATCAACAAGTCGATCCATTGCTCCAGGAACTGACAGAAACGGCGAGCAACTGCAACGTAATTTCAGGAGATGTGAAGTACAGTGTGTCCCGTGCGGCCCATCTGTTCAATGCTCTTGGGAAAGTGGGTGATAGCGTGGATTCCGTGCATCACGTGCTTCGGGGGAATGCATTCAAGATTATGATCAATCTGGCGAGTCTGTTGGCAGGGCTGCGGGCTGCGACGGACACAGTAAAAAAATCCACGAGTGGAAAAAAAGAAGGAGAATCAAATGGGGCATTATGACGAAGGATTTTCAAGCGGAGCCGTCGCATTTTCATTTCTCAGCGGGGCATTGATTGGGGCAGGTTTGGCTCTTCTGCTCACACCACAGCCGGGTGAGGAAACGAGAAGGATGATCCGTGGCTACGCCGAGAAAGCTGAAGAAGACATGTATGGGATCGCAAAAGAGGCGCGCGGCAATGTTGAGTCTGCGGTTGGCCAGGGCAAGGATCTTCTTGACGAGGGGAAAAAGATTTTAGGGTCGGCATATGAATCCGGGAAGGAAGCGGTACGTCGCAAGCGGGAGAAACTTGCGGGTGGCGATGCCGAGCACGCATGATGCCGTGGTCTTTGGACATCCTTACTGACGAAAAGAAACCCGTGGTCTTTCAACTCCGCACGTGAGGACGGCGTGATGTCTGACTACGACGTTGTCATCGGGTTGGAAGTTCACGCGCAGCTTCAGACGAACACGAAATTGTTTTGTGGGTGCTCTACGGCATTTGGAGCTCAATCCAACACGCAAACCTGTCCCGTCTGTTTGGGCCTTCCTGGGGCCCTGCCAGTTCTCAATTCCAAAGCGGTTGACATGGCAATCCGCACTGGATTAGCGCTTAACTGCAGCATTACTACCCCGAATCAGTTCGCGAGAAAAAACTACTTTTATCCCGATCTCCCCAAGGGGTATCAGATTTCTCAATTTGATCGACCGATCTGTGAACACGGCTGGGTCGATATCGAACTCGATCAGGGGGGGCAGCGTGTACGTATCTGTAGGGCGCATCTTGAGGAAGACGCCGGCAAGAACATGCATCAAACTGGCGTCGGTGTCAGTCACGTCGATATGAATCGTTGTGGGATGCCCTTGCTGGAGATTGTCACGGAACCCGATTTGCGATCCTCCGATGGCGCCGTTGTATATCTGAAAACGCTCAGGGATACTCTCGTCTATCTTGAGGTGTGTGATGGCAATATGGAAGAGGGCAGTATGCGTTGCGAACCGAATGTGTCTCTGAAGCCCAAAGGCCAGGAAGCGTTTGGGACGAAAGTCGAACTGAAGAACATTAACTCGTTCAAGTTCGTGAAGCACGCGCTGGACTATGAAATTCAACGGCAAGCCGCGGTGTTGACGGATGGCGGGAAAATTACCCAGGAAACCCGTTCGTGGGATCCTGAGCGAGGGATTAGTGTTGTCATGCGCAGCAAAGAAGAGGCGCACGATTATCGCTATTTTCCCGAACCGGATCTTCTCCCAGTTGAGATACCAGAGGAGACGATCAACGCGCTTCGCGACCGTCTTCCAGAACTTTCGAAAGCGAAGTGTGAGCGATTCATCACGGAGTATGCCTTGCCCCCCTACGACGCAGCGTTGTTGACGTCGTCGCGTCCCTTGGCCGACTACTTTGAGGCATGTGTCGCAGGGTTTCAGAATCCGAAGACTGTCAGCAATTGGGTGATGGGGGAGTTGCTCCACGCATTGAAGAACGACAACATTGACGTTGGCAGTTCACCCATGAAGCCAGACCGCTTAGTCGCGCTCATGACACTTGTGGAAGATCAGACGATCAGCCTCAAGACCGCACGAGAAATATTTCTTGATCTCTTTCGGTCGCAGCAGGCGCCAGCAGATTTCGTCCAAGAACGTGGATTGACCCAGATCTCCGATGACGGTGCTCTTGAGACACTGATTGATGACATCGTCAGGAAACATCCAAGCCAATGTGCAGAGTATCAAGGTGGAAACGAAAAGTTGTTAGGGTTCTTTGTGGGGCAGGTCATGAAATCATCAAAGGGAAAAGCCAATCCTCAAAAGGTCAACACGTTGTTGCAACAGCGTTTAGCCAGCGAAAAGGTTGCAACATGAGTGGGATTCGTACGGTCGTGGCCCGAGAGATTCTTGATTCACGGGGCAATCCGACGGTGGAAGTGGAAGTGTCGACCGACGGAGGCGCCCATGCGAGGGCGGCTGTTCCCTCGGGTGCATCAACCGGAACCAAGGAAGCCCTTGAGAAACGAGATGGTGACAAAACCCGGTATCTCGGCAAGGGAGTCATGACGGCCGTCGCGCATGTTACCAATGACATTGCCCCGGCGCTGATCGGGAAGGAAGTGACTGATCAAGCTGCGCTAGATTCGTTCTTGAGAGAGCTCGACGGAACCCCAAACAAAGAACGCTTTGGGGCCAACGCGCTTCTCGGCGTATCGTTGGCTGTCGCGAAAGCCGCGGCGGAAGAACGAAAGCGGCCGTTGTACATGCATACGGATGGATCGGGTTCTCATCTGCTCCCTGTTCCCATGATGAATATCATCAATGGGGGGCAACATGCCGACAATCCGTTGGATATCCAAGAGTTTATGATTTTGCCCGTGGGAGCATCGACCTTTCGGGACGCGCTACGGATGGGATGCGAGGTGTTTCATACACTCAAGCAGATTCTCGTCAAGAATGGACACAATACGGCGGTTGGAGACGAAGGCGGATTCGCTCCAAATCTTAA
>JAJDBL010000439.1 GCA_029261375.1 Nitrospirales bacterium | reverse complement strand
CTGGACTCCGCATCGTTGACTCCATGCGTCAACTTTCGGAAATGGGTCGGACGGATCAACTCACCGGTTTACGCAACCGACGTGCATTTGATGAACTCATTGAGAAGGAACGCGCCATTGCAGATCGCTCCTCACAGCCGTTTTCACTTATTACGATTGACCTTGATCGCTTCAAAGTGTTGAACGACACGCATGGGCACCAAGCTGGAGATCAGGCACTGAAGGGAGTGTCAGCGTTTCTCCAATCCATTCGTCGCATGACCGATACGGTTTTCAGAATCGGGGGTGATGAATTCGCTATTCTGCTCCCGAGAGCAACCTGGACAGACTCTATCCTCTATGCAAAACGGCTGAAAGAGGCATTTGTGAAAGCCATCCTACGTCTCAATGTGCCTAATGTCGACAACCCGGACATCGGCCTGAGTCTGGGCGTGGCCACCTTTGAACCCACCTCACCCATTTCGATTGCGGAACTGATACAGCGGGCGGATGAAGATCTCTACCGCGACAAACGACATCCTGGAATAGTGGGAACGGTCACGGCGTCCCAGACATCGCTGGGAACACAGAACCTCTGATCGGGGAACGTAGAAGCCTCACGGCTCTCGGAATGCGAGCAGCAGCGACACTAGATCTGTCCAACGGTGACGAGCCCTAGGTCATGGCAAGCTGAGTCTCATTCCGCTGACGAAGAATCTCACTCTGCCTCCGAAACGTGTACTGCACGATCTGTTCACGATCATCGTCCTTCATTGACGTAAACGAGGAGGCGATCTGATGCACGACCTGATCATTGACGATCTTCGACCGTACTCGGATGACCTTTGCGGTGCAGCGGATTGGAATGAAGACGGGAAGAATGATCATCAGCTCAAGCTGATCACCTGCAACCGCACCTACCAACGATTCAAATCGGACTCCAGTTCCACCGATATTCACCGCCGTTGGCTTCGGAACCTGCACCTGTGGTGGTCCCACTTTCGCCAACGAACCCAGGAGCTCGCCGAGGAGCCAATCAACACGCAGAAGCAACTGCGAGGTGAGCGCATCACCTTCGTTAGGAGATTCCCCAACCACATTTTTCCGCACGCGATTCCAGGTACCGAGCACATCGTGTCCATCCGCGTGTCCCACACCACTATTGGCATAGGTTTTTGCGTCTGACCCGAGCACGTTGAACTGAACCACGAGCGAGTCCTCGACCCGAACAAACTCGCGGCGCTCATCGGAATCAATCACGATCGCATCCTCCGTGTGCATCGAGAATACCCGGCGCAGGCTCGTGCCACCCAGCATATCGTATGATTGTGATCACGCATGGTCATTCGCCTACGATGCAGCCTCCATACACGCGACATCGTCAGGATCCCGTATCCGCAACGAGGCGCATTCGCCTTCTATCATTTCAATGCGATCTCGCCCACCTTCTTTTGCCGCATACAACGCCTTATCAGCCTCGCTGATGAGATCGTCAGATGACGAAATCAGAGGATGAGGAGATGAGGCAACACCGATACTCACGGTGACCGCCAACTCAGGAAGTGCTCCAGGTTCCGCAGGAGCCAGCTCATATGATTTTCCGTCAACACTCTGCTGAGCATGCACCGCATCTTGGATACGCTCCGCAACGGTTAGCGCCTGGCGGAATTCAGTATCAGGGAGAATGACAGCAAACTCGTCCCCGCCATAGCGTGCAACAATATCGACATCACGCACCACTTCGCTGCACAATCGCGCAAATTCCGTCAATGCCTTATCTCCAGCCTGATGGCCCCATCGGTCATTGATGACTTTAAAATAATCAACATCGATCATGAGTAAACACAACGGCTTTTGATACCGCTTCGTCTTGATAAACTCTCGACTCAGAATACTGGAGAACGCGCGATGATTGAGGAGACCGGTTAATCCATCCGTCACCGCCAACGTTTGCACACGACGATGGGCTTCAACGTTCCGAATCGCAAGCGAGACCGAGTTGCCCACCATCGCTAAGAGATCCCGCTCTTGCAATGAAAATGCGTGATGCGTGTCGGACCGTTCAAGCGACATAAATCCAATGTGATGATCCAGAACGTGTAGCGATACGTCAGTGTGGTGTCCACCATGCGCAGGCTGCGGAACAGCAGACATGCCTTGTCCCTCGATGTCCTCTGTATGATCTGGAGTCGTCAAGGGATGACACGTGAGCGCCCCCTCAGCTGCTACACCTGGAATATGCACCCACCGGGCGTTCTCTTGGAAGATCGAAAGGCAAATTCGATCATAGGCAACAATCGATGGGAAACTCGCAGTGAGAGCCTGAACCAACTCCTCTGTCGTGAGGGCCGCGGAGACCTGCTGGACACACTCGGTCAGTCGCCTCAACGTTTGGTTTGACACCGCGAGTTGATCACGTTCCAGCGAACAGGCGTGATTCGCTTCTTCCAGTTGTTTCGAGAGGTTGAGAATCTGAAAAAACGCGCGCCGGTTATCTAGCCCCTGATGGATCGCCTCGATCAGTCGGT
>JAJDBL010000438.1 GCA_029261375.1 Nitrospirales bacterium | reverse complement strand
CCAGTTCTTTTTGGAACATCAGGACGAGGTAAGTTACTTTCGCTCGCAGTGCGAGAAATCGAAAGAGTAACGGAGTGGAAATATTGTAGGGGAGGTTGGAGACGATCGCGATGCGCCCTGACACGGTCTCATAGTCGAAGGTCAACGCATCGGCATGAATAACTTCGAGGTTGGAGTACATTCCGAGCCTCTCCTTGAGTAAGGAAACGAGTGTCCCGTCAAGTTCGATGGCGAGCACTCGCTTTGCCCGTTCGGCTAGTGGTTTGGTGAGGATTCCCCGTCCAGGCCCAACTTCGACAACCGTCATCTCTTGGAGAACTGATTCGCTAGGGGGCGTCTTCGGTAGTCCCGCGAGGGAGAGTATTCGTTCGGCGATGCCTTTGTTGACGAGGAAGTGCTGACCCAGTGACTTTTTCGGTCGTTCCATCAGGAGGTCGGAGTGAGCGTGTTCTGTAAGATGGAGTCCCGTTCACCCTTTGGGAGATCGCCGATGGTTCTAATCTCATCATAGAAGGCAGAAAGGTTTGATTGATGCTTTTCCAGCAATGCACGAAACGCGGGAACATAATGATAGTAGGTTCCCAATGAGGCAAGGTGAGCGTTGTTGAGGTCTCGGTTCATCCACCCGTCGTAGGTCGAATCTCCATCCCACCGATCTTTTATCTCGCGGTAGTCGGTTTGGAGTTCGTCGAGGAGTTCCTTCTTGCGGTTTCGTTTCCAGTCATCAGATTCGTCTGAAGTCAGGACGTTTGTCATACGCGCTCGAGACTGCATGATAAGGGCAATGAAGTCTCGTTGCCGTTGCTTCTTTATTTGATGAGGGACGATGTCGTCGTGGCGGCCGAGGGTTTCGAGCCATCGTTTCGTGCCTTCTTGCTCCACCACCGTCGCAAATGATTCGTTGAACACGGTGTCATCCGAGACGTAGATCATTTGATGAGACAGTTCGTGAAAGATGAGTCCAGCAAGGTCAGGATCCGGATAGTTAATGACCGTACTCAGGATAGGATCTTTGAACCACCCCAGAGTGGAATAGGCTCGCACCCCGTTCACGGCGACGTCATGTCCGTGTTGCCGCAACGTGGCAGCAAAGGCTTCTGCCTTTTCAAGTGAAAAGTACCCCCGATAGCTGACGCATCCTGCGACGGGAAAGCACCAGGTGAGTGGTGTGGTGGAGAGTTCCGGCGTCGCGACGACATTCCAGACCACATAAGGACGGTCTAGGTTCGTATAGCCGGTGTAACTGCCGTTATCAGGAAGTCCCAGTGTCTGAATGGCAAACTCTCGAATTTGTACGGTTTGGGAGAGCCGGCCTCGCAGATCGTCACCGGTTTCAGGACGTTCGATAAGTGCAGCGATTGATTCTCGATGGGTAATGATATCGAGATGTCCGATGACGGCTTGCGCGTAGTAACCGATAGAAGAACACCCAGCGAGCGGAAGCGCCAAGAGGATACTTGCGATCCGCGACCACCGTCCAGCCTGCATTATCATGGTGTCGGATAATCCACGCCGTTCGGGAATCTTGCATGCGACATGACTAACTCGATAGACAAACTAAACAACAGGATGTTCAAAAATGGCGTCCAGCAAGGCCGCAGCAAGCTGGGAGGCGAATCGTACTGCTGTACGTTGAGCCGAGCAGCGCAGCGAGAACGCCGTTGGCGTGATTTTTCAACATTCTGTCCTGTTTCAACATTCTGTTTTTAGTGATGGCCTGGTGTCTTTGCCAGGCCCATGTGTGATCTCAATACGGGCAAGGTGTTTGATATTTGCGCACAGATCACCGAGCCCTGGTGTAGCGAGGCGGAATGGACCGCCTTTCTCGCTGGGGATAGGGCGCCCTTCACGCTCGTAGAGAATGATTCCGTATCCCCGAGCTTGTTCGAGTGTGAGGCTGGCAGAGAAGTCACTATCAGAGGCATGAAACGTCACGTGGTCGGCTACTGGACCTAGCGATAACGAATCTAAAATCTTGCTTAAGCGCACGCCTTTTCCTTGGGAACCAGCGATGACGGTGCTGGTGTCCATGATTTGTGCGTCGGCGGGAAGGTGCGCAAGTGCATTGTGATCGAAGGTGATCGATTCGGTGAGTGGTCCTTCGATACGAAGGATTTCATCTTCCACTGCCGCTCGAGCTGTCCGAGCCTTCACCAGACGGTACAGCGTCTCGTTAACCGGCACTGAGATGCCAAACGACTGAGCGTGGCGAACCAAGTAGCCATTGAGGTATTCGATTTCGGTGGGGCGCCCAGCCTTCCAATCGTCAAACATCGATGTATGAATGTCGCGTATGGCTTGGGTGTTGCGTACCACTGTCTCCGCAGTGTCCGGAGGCAAGGCAACCCCAAATCGTTCAGCGACGAGCATGGTTTCTTTCACGATATCCGAGATCAGCGTGAGTGTGTCTTCATGGTCGAGTGCTTTCGCAACACTATCATTGAGAAGAACGGTTAACGGGTTAAAGACGACATTCCAGCACATCTTCTCCCATTTGACGCGCGCAATGTTTCTCGTGACTTTGCAGGGAATAGGGGTGCCAGTGAAGAGGTCTCGAAGTGAAGTGATGCGCGGAGTGTCTGTTTCTCCCGAACGCTCGCCGATAGTCACCTGGCCTCTCGCGAAATGATCGATGATGCCCGGCTCAGCAATTCTGGTATAGATATAGATGACTCCCGCGACAACACGATCTCCTCCGAAGGCGATATTCAATCGTTCTTCCGTATCAACACCATTCTGAAACGTTAGAATGATGGTGTTCTCGTTCACGATAGGACGTAGTTGCTCGATGACGTCATCAAGGTCATAACATTTCACGCCCAGCATGATGATGTCGGGTGCAGCAAGCTCGCCAGGGTCGGTGGCGACTGGCGGATAAACCGTCAGCGTCTTATTCTCGCTGCGAATCGTGAGTCCTTTTGAGCGAATCGCTTCGCAGGTTCGTGGTCGCAGGAGAAACGACACATCGACGCCAGAGTTGGCGAGATGTGCTCCAACAAATCCACCAACGGACCCGGCACCAACCATCAAAACGCGCATTAGAACTCCTTGTTTACGTTATCCTCCGCCGCAGGTGTCGGAGAAGGGAGAGTGCGTCGAGAACAGACGTTGAGTCTTCCAAAAACTGATGACGCATTCTACCCGAACTGTATTGGGCATCAAAGCAGGTCATGTTTGACACGCAAAGACCGCTACGCTATTGGTGAACGTGATGCCTGTCTACGCGTGTGAAAGCGGAAGCAAGACACCCCGGCGATTGGGTTTCCGTCTTGCCCCTCGCCCCCAAGGGGGGAGAGGGGAGGATGAGGGGGCCCATCGCAACGACATTCTCCTCTTCTTCTGGCTTTTGCTCTTCTGCACTGTGCTCATAGGCTGTCAACCAAAACCGTACGCGAACGGTGGCGCCACTGTGGGCACACAACCGAGCTGCGAAGAGTTGCGGAGTCAGGTCAATGTTGATGATCGTATCGGCACACTGAGACTCATCGCGCACGGATTCAGTCAGGAGTGTTATG
>JAJDBL010000437.1 GCA_029261375.1 Nitrospirales bacterium | reverse complement strand
TTATAGACCGCGTAGCCATCCGATTGAAGCAGCCCGTCGTAGTCCGGGCCAAGCCACGCGGCGGGACCCGCCCGCCCGCGGCTCGCATGGTAATCCATGATCACGATGCCATTTTCCGGGGCGTGGTAGACCCAGTACCAGCCCCGGTGCGTGTCGCCCTTTTTATTGCTGTCCTGCACGCGGATAGGCGTTTCATCCGCCTGAACGTAGCCCGATTCCCGCGCCTTGCGCGTCAACTGGTCATAAAGCGGCGTGAGCAGGTCTGCCGTCTGGCTGACCCAGCCGCCAAGCGTGGATGTGGCAACCGTAATGCCTTGACGTGCCATTTGTTGGGCTTGCCGGTGGAGCGGCATGTGGTCCAGGTATTTTGCAATCGCGACGTGCGCCAGGAGGCGGGGCTCGGCAATACCCTTGTCGATCGGCCGCGCCGGAAGCTCGGCTATCGCGACCTGGCCGTCCGGCGTCTCATACTTCGGCCGCTCGCGCCGCATGACAATCAGTTTTGCGGGCACAAAGTCGAGCGTCTCGGTGACCTCCTGCCCGATCTTCCTGAGACCGGTCGTATCGATGTCCGGCTCAATGACGGTCGTCTGCCGCGGAAGGTGGTTCGGAAAGACAACTCGAACCGGATGCCTCTTGGTCGCCGCGCGCTCACTTGTCGTCGTTGCAAACTCGGAAGCAGGTGCGGCGACGGGTGCTCCCGCCGCATCCTGTCCAAAAAGCCCCAGCTGATCGGGCAATTCCGGCTCGAAGCGCTCGCTTCTCGCGCCGAAGACCAGTTTACGGAGTTGATTCAGCTCAAACTTGAGCGCCGCGACCTGCTCGCGGTACATGTTTACCTCCTGTTGGAGGCTCTCGGCGGTGGGCTGTGCGGCACTCGTTTGCATAGCCCAAATATACGAAAAACACCCCGTGCATCGGAGCGCATAGTGCCATTATTTATGCATTCAGGCCACTTTTACGGGCAGAACGTATCGCTTTCTGAAGCGCGCCGACTGCAGGGCCACGCCTTCCAGCATGAGCATGAGTTTGGGCCACGTGAGCACGCCGTCTGGCGAGAGGATGGGCACCTCGAACGTGCCTTCTTCGAGCCTTTTGTAGTACAAAACGAACCCGTTCCGGTCCCACGAAAGCAGCTTGATGTGCGTGCGGCGGCGGTTCAGAAAAACGAATACGTCGCCGGATATAGTCAACCTGAATTCGATCGGGCGACTGTCCAATGCGAGCCCAAATGCGTTCAACAACGTTCCTGACGTCGCCGCCTTTCAGCGACTGATCAGCGTGAATGGCCAGGCATTCGCGACTAAAATTATCGACTATAGTTAAGGAGCGGAATCGGCGCCCATCAAAGAGCGCGTCGGACACAAAATCCATGCTCCAGGATTCGTTGGGTCTTTGAGTTTCTACACGGTCCAAGCGGTGGCAGCAGCTCGGCTTCTACGTGGTCGTTTGCTGCGCAGATTGAGCCCTTCCTCCTTGTAGAGGCGATATACGCGCTTGTGATTGACCATCCAGCCCTCCCGACGAACAAGTATATAGACCCGCCAGAAGCCATAGCGAACCCGCGTCTCAGCAATCTCACGGATGCGAGCCCGGAGCGCTTCGTCTTTGTCCGGCACCGGGATATATCGGAATGTTGATGAGGCCAGCACAGCAACTCGGCACGCTCGATTTTGAGACACTCGGTACTCGTCAATCAAGTGCTGAGCCATAGAACGGCGCTGAGCTGGCCTTAGAGCTTTTTTTTGATCACATCCTGCAGCATCTGCTTGTCCAGCGACAGGTCCGCTACCAGCTTCTTGAGCTGATGGTTCTCCGCTTCAAGCTGGCGAAGGCGGCGAAGCTCGTTGTTGCCGAGACCTCCATACTTCTTCTTCCAGTTGTAGAACGTCGCGTCACTGATACCCAGCTTGCGGCAGACCTCAGCGACCTTCGTCCCGGTCTCGGCTTGGCGCAGCGCGAAGATGATCTGCGCCTCGGTGAACTTCGATGTCTTCATAGCGATCACGTGTTTCTGTAAGTGTACGTAATCGCCCGAACTCTCTACTTTAGAATGGACCAGTTTTTCGGGAGGAGGTCAGTCAATAGCATTCCCGAAAAGTAAAACAATTGTTATCTATTTATATTCTCCAAATCGGAAGAGATCTATTCTTTCTGGCTGATTGGATATCTATTTCGCTGGTAATAGGATGGTTTGCCTTTATAGACTCACCATAATAACTATCGCCGGGACATGCATGAAAGAACCTGCTTAACAATCGTCTCGGCATCTAAACCATACCGCTTACGTAAGTACTTCTGGCTTCCAACGATCGAAGAAAAGCCTGCTCGGAGCCCAACACGATGAAAGAATCGAGGCATAACCCCCTCTTCCAATAGGACCTCAGCAACAGCTCCACCGAGCCCACCGGAAACCGTATGCTCTTCGACCGTGACAATTCCACCTGTTTCGCGGGCAGCCTTTAATACTGCATTACCATCAAGTGGCTTCACCGTGTGCATGCTTAAGACGCGAGCGTGTATTTCTCTTTCGCCAAGAATCTTTGCAGCAGCCAACACTTCTTCGAGAATGCCCCCAGCAGTTAGGAGCGTCACATCACTTCCCTCTGACAGCGTTCTCGCTTTGCCGAGTTCGAATACCTCACTTGATCGTCCTGTGTTGCCTGGCGATGACTTGTCGAGACGAAGATAGCCGACCCCTGGAGTATCCACGAGGGTACGAGCACATTGTTCGGCTTCCCAATCGCAACTGGGGGATAGCACCGTGATATCTGGCAACGCTCGCATGATAGCTAGGTCTTCAGTTGCATGATGCGAAATACCCAAAGCGCCATAGCTAAACCCACCTCCGATAGATACCACATTAACGTTCACACCGTGGTAGCAGGCATCGTTTCGTATCTGTTCGAGACATCGAAGTGTAGAAAAGTTTCCAATTGAATATGTAAATACTACACGACCCTCGAGTGCGAGTCCCGTCGCCATGCCCGTCATGTTCTGTTCCGCCACTCCCGCATTGATGAACTGGTTTGGTAATTGATCAGCAAAGTTAGTGAGGACTCCGAAGCCAAGGTCACCCGTTACAATCATAATTCGACCGTCTTGCTCAGCTAGTTTAGTCAATCCCGCTATGAAATGATCTCTCATACGTTCGTCTCCAATTCCGCAAGGGCTGCTTCATATTCTGTTCCTTGAGCCGACCTGTAGTGCCACAGAACAGTATCTTCCATAAAGGAAACTCCTTTCCCTTTCGTGGTGTGCGCAATAATGCAACTTGGCTTACCCGTCACAAAGGGGAGGGCTTTACATGCATTTTCGATTGCATCATGGTCATGTCCGTCAATTTCACGCACGCTCCACCCGAACGCCTCCCACTTTGAGGTAAAAGGCTCCAACGATAACGTCTCTTCCACTGTGGCGAGGCTTTGTATCTTGTTGTAATCAACAATGGCTACCAGATTGTCCAATTTGTGATGAGCAGAGAACATGATTGATTCCCAGTTTGCACCTTCGTCACACTCCCCGTCACTTAGGACCACGAATACCCGGTGCTCCGCCTTGTCCAATTTCGCAGCCAATGCCATGCCTGTTCCGACGGGAAGCCCATGTCCAAGTGAACCAGTCGACAATTCGACCCCCGGAATACCCTTATGCGAGACGTGCCCGCTCAAATCGGATCCATCTTGGTAATGTTCGCTTAGTCTGGAGATGTCGAAAAAACCACATTCGGCCAAAGTTGCGTAAACACCTGCTCCGGCGTGTCCTTTGCTTAAGATGAATCGATCTCGAATTGGCATCTTTGGATCGTTCGGATTGATATTCATCACTTTCCCATAAAGGACCGCAATGATGTCCACCATTGAAAAAATCGAACCAATGTGAGAACTACCCCCGAGGCTGGTCATACGCAATGCATGAATTCGCACACGCCTCGCTAAGTCACAAGTATCTACAGTCATATTTGTTTTTTTCGTATTTCAATAACTTCAAACGCGTTATTTATTGACACTGCTACAATATCTCCCAAAAGTGTTTTTTACCAGGCCGCTTTCTCCCATTGTGACACGTCCATTTCAACCGGTTCGCAATCGTATTACTGCTTAGGGTTTAGTGGAGAATTGTTATTTTTTGAATCAGAAAGATAGGCTAAATCCTCATCGGTCATTTTCCAATGCATAACCTCAATGTTTAAACGAACTTGCTCGGGTGTCTTAGCTCCTACAATTGCTGAGTCAACTCTACCACCTTGAAGGACCCATTGAATCGCCACCTGGGCTGGAGTTTTTTCATACTTTTCGGCCACTACGCGCAATCGATCTAATTGCACTTCATTGTAATTCCACCTGCCGGGATCAAACTGGGCCAGTCGGGAACGACGATCATCTTGTTCAAATTTAGATTTCGCATTATACTTTCCAGTAAGTACCCCCTGTGCTAACACCCCATAACAAAACCTCGCAACCTTTTTCCCTTCTAGTTCCCGGGATATTTGTTCAAATGGATTGCGACGAAGAAGAGAATAGTCTCCTTCGTAAGCACACACGTTATAATTTCGAGTAGCGTCAACAACTTCCTCTACCCGAAAGTTCGAAAGACCGTAGTTGAGAATCTTTCCAGCCTGTTTAATTTTATCTAGTGCTTGGAGTGTTTCTCTGAGCGGTGTAGATGGATCAGGCCAATGGACGAGATACAAAGGTATGGCTTCTATATTTAAGCGACGCAAGCTCGCCTCAATCGCAGTAAGCAAATATCGGGGACTGGAGTCTCTAAATGTGACCGCTCGATCATCAGGAGAATTCTGTTCCCATCGGACCCCAAACTTAGAAACAATAAACGCTTGATGCCTATCTGAACCAAGTGCGTTAGAAAGTTCGATTTCACTATTTCCAAGTCCATATACATCCGCTGTGTCGAATGTGGATATACCGCAATCAACTGCGGCTCGTACTGCCTCCCTCGCCTTAATTGGATCTACTTTCCCCCAGTCTGTACCGCCCAATGCCTCGCATCCCATAGTGATAGGAGTCGGGGCCCAACCAGCATGAGAGAGCGACTTAAGAGACATCAGCGAAAATATATTTTTGTGAGCGTTTTTACAAGAAGTTTCATGTCGATTCTTAAGCTACGCTCCAATACATATTTAATCCGAAGGGCGTTTTTTTCTTTGAGGATGTTTCTTGTGAAAATCCCAT
>JAJDBL010000436.1 GCA_029261375.1 Nitrospirales bacterium | reverse complement strand
CCGTCAGGAAGGATGGAGGGTATGAGAACGCACGCTCAAACTATACGCGACTTCTCCGTGTCGTCTCTGGCCATGAATTATGGCTTTCCGCACGTAAAACGATCAATCGAAAAAGCCTTGAACGGAAGATCGCACGAGAAGTCGTCAAACGCATTCTCCTTCAAGGATTTGTCGTAGAAATTGGAGAGGCGAGGTCTGAGGTCTCGATTGGGCCTCCGATGGCGGTGGCTGTCCATGTCCCGGTTCAGGTGTGGTTTGATAGCCCATCGATCATTGGTTTTCTCACAACGACGGCGCATGAGCTCGGAGGACATATCGAACAGAAAGACGCTGAACTCACCATCAGGTTGTCCCATGATGACGAAACCAATGCCTATTTCGGGTCGCTCATACGCAGAGCACCACGGATTCTTATCCGTGCACTCGATCGACGTCAGAACGATCTCTGGCCGGAAGCGAGGCTTCCTGGCTGGAATGCAGACTATTCCCGGTGGATTATGGTTTCGCCGCGAAATGAAATTCGGATACGCATCAAGAAACGATTGCCAACCACGGCGCATTTCCATATTACCAACGTGGCTGATCTAGAATCAATCGGCACCATTCGCGGGGAAATGCGCTTGAAACCGATGAGTAGGCGCCTGGCAGAAGATCCTGTCTAGCACCAAACCTTCTCCTATACTATTGCAAAAAAAGGCGACGATGCCGCGTCGCTTCCTACTTAAATTAGACTTGCGCACACGCGACGCTTCGGACGCCATTTAACACTCAACGGATCTGCGAGCACAGGGAGAGGAATGGAGGAGCAAACGCCGTTTCAGCGATTGACCGAGACCGTAAAGCAGTTGCGAGGAGAGGACGGGTGTCCATGGGATAGACGGCAGACGATCGAGAGTCTCCGTCCATATTTGCTGGAAGAGACCTACGAGGTCCTGGATGCCATTGATGCAGAAGATTGGCCTGCTGTACGAGAAGAGCTTGGAGACGTGCTCTTACAGGTGATACTGCAGACGCAAATTGCTAGCGAACAGCACCTGTTTGACATCGACGATGTGGTGAACGGGCTGACTGCGAAACTTGTACGGAGACATCCTCATGTCTTTGCTGGGGAACAGGTAGGCAGCGTTGACGAGGTGGCCCACCGATGGGACGAAATCAAGATGGCTGAGAAGCCACCCGGAGCTCTGTCCTCGGCATTAGATGGAGTCCCCGCAGCAATGCCATCTCTTCTTCGCGCATTCAAGCTTCAGAAACGAGCAGCGAAAACCGGATTTGACTGGACCGACCTGTGTGACGTCTGGGCGAAACTCGAAGAAGAAATCGAGGAACTGCGCGCCGCAGTTGCCCAACGAAAGTCGAGGGGCGGCGCTCGGCAAATTGAAGAGGAGCTGGGCGACGTACTCTTTTCGATTGTCAACGTAAGCCGCTTCCTTGCCGTGAACCCAGAACTTGCGCTAAAAAGAGGCAATGATAAATTCACAGCACGCTTTCATCACATGGAAGCCAAATCGCGTGAGAACGGACAAGACCTGAAGACTCTGAGCCTCAAAGACTTAGACATCCTATGGAATCAGGCTAAAGAAGCACTCGCGAATACCAATAAGGAGGATCTGTGATACCGATACTCATATTAGTGCTCATTCTCGGCATGACGGTCGCCACTGGAGACACCGTGTCCTATGCTGAACCATTTCAGCTACGTGAAAGCGTCAAAGAAATTCCTGGAAAAGACGCGTCTCTCGCGCAAAGAACCGTGGCCAAGCGGTATTTTCGTCTTGGCGTTGAACTGGCCAAAATAGGAAAGTGGGGCGGGGCTGCCGTCGAGTATTTTCGTGCGATCGGGGAGGATGACACCTTAGCTGAAGCCCACACGAATCTTGGCGTGGCCCTCGCGCAGCAAGGAAAAGTTGAGCGAGCGATTCCCCACCATGCACGGGCGCTTGAGCTCAATCCCAAACTGACGCAAGCGTATGTGAACCTCGCCGTGGATCTTGCGTATCTTGGAAAATATACTGAGGCGTGGGGTGCGGTACACTCGGCGCAAGATCTCGGCCATACCGTGAATCTAGAGTTTATCACACGCTTGAACACTCGCCTTCCAGATCCGCGTAAGCCGTAACCCCTCCCGCGTCAGCATATGCGACAGGTATTGTGTTCTTTCCTCACGGTCTTGTTGTGTGTGACGGTCGTACATGCCGCCGATGAGCACGGCGCTACCGCTGACTTCGCCCTCGCTCTTCCTGGTTATCACTTCTCATTCCCACGAGATCATGGATCCCACAACGAGTTCCAAACAGAATGGTGGTATTACACGGGACAGGTAAGGTCGCGTACCGGAAATGCCTATGGATATCAGCTCACTTTTTTTCGCCATGGCCTTGAATCGCAGGACAGGGAGCCCAACCCGTCGCGGTGGGCGATCCGGCATCTGTATCTCGCACATTTTGCGGTCACAGAACTCAACAACACCCGGTTTACCTATTCGGAGAAGATGAGTCGTGCTGGAATTGGAAAAGCCGGTGCAGACTCTGACGCCCTTTCAGTATGGATTGATGATTGGACCGTAACGACCAATGGCTGGACACAGCACTTACGTGCAAACCTACGCTCTACGGAATCCACACAAACACGTATCAGTATTGATTTTGACCTGATTCCAGCAAAGACTACGGTCGTTCACGGTCACGATGGTGTTAGCCGCAAGGGATCAGCACGCGGACAAGCTTCTCACTACTATTCAATGCCGCGATTGCGGACTGAGGGGCGACTGACGATCGACGATGAAGTCCATCTGGTCCACGGTATGAGCTGGATGGATCACGAATTCGGAACAAATCAGCTCGGGGCAGATCAAATTGGATGGGATTGGTTTGGGTTGCAATTGGAAGACGGGTCGGAGTTGATGTTGTACCGATTACGATTACAGGACGGAACAAAAGATCCCGCATCCAGCGGATCGCTCATCGCGCCTGATGCCACACATATTCATCTCACGAGCAAAGACTTTTTCCTTCAACCATTGCGCACATGGATAAGCGAAAAGAGTGGTGCCTCCTATCCCATCAGCTGGAAGATGACGATTCCCGCACACGGACTCACCCTCGATGTCGTGCCCTACATGGAAGAACAGGAATTGATCACGGATCACAGTACACAGGTTACCTACTGGGAAGGCGCCGTCAGGGTTCATGGACATCGAAATGAACAGCCGATACACGGACAGGGATATATGGAACTCACCGGGTATGCGGGATCACATGATGTACGTTTCTAGGAGATCATTCCGACACTCGCCAATATTCCTTTCGTGCTGGGCGGTGCTGTTCCTCTCCACCACCATGGTGCTCGGAAGCTGCATTCCAAGTGGAGAAACGATCGTGGC
>JAJDBL010000435.1 GCA_029261375.1 Nitrospirales bacterium | reverse complement strand
GCCGCTTCGCACGCCCTGGATTTAACAGGCGTACGACGGGATGAAAAAACGAGGTGATCCCGATGTCATCGGCGAACTCTAGATAACGATTCATCAGAGGATGGAACATCCCAATATCAACGTACCCAAACCCGGTGTGCGTCACGAGATCCGACACGACACTCATATCCCCATCGCACGGCACGCCTAGGGCGCGGAGCACGCTGCCGGTATTCCAGGATGACGCGCGCGGCTCACAGCCATGCATGAGCACAGGCACCTCGCACGCAACGGCAATCAGCGCGGCAGGAATGCACAGCGCACGACTCGTGCGTTCCCGACCGTAGACGGGAACATCGAGAACGTCGAGATCGGGAGGAAGTTTCGCCGCAGAGGCATAGGTGCGAGCCGCACTGGTAAACGCCGCAAGCTCAGTGATGGATTCGACTTTGGTCCGCAACCCCACCGCCAAGACGCCAACCTGGAACGGGGGAATCTGACCTTCAATCACCCCAATCATCAGCGCCTTCGCCTCACTCCAGGTCAGATCTTTGGAATCGCGTGGACCTTGACTGACTTTTGCGATGGTTTGAGCAATCGACATGATGTTAACTGCTCAGGTTGACAGGCTGAATGTCGGAGGCTGAAGGGAAGACAAAACAGCAGCCTCCACCAATCACACCTGGATGAGGAGAGGTCACGATGACCGGTTATCGGAAAAATATGAATGAATTCAATTTGCCTGCTTCCGACATACCTTCATCACCCTGTTCTTTCTTATAGTTTGACGTCGCTTTCCAGTAAGTATTTTTCGACATCCGCATGAATGGATTCGTCAACAAGCAATTTCCAATCATCATTTTCATCTTTAATGGATTGTCTGATCTTCGTTGCGGAAATGAATCCGATATTCTCTGGTGGAGTGAATTCGTTGATCTCGTATCCAACGCCTCGACCATAGTTCACGCTTTCGATATCAGGAATGATCATGACCTTTACATCATGATCATGAGCGGCGTGGAATTTCTCAATCATCTCAACTGTCTGTTCTGTCGTAAACGGATTCTTCGCATCCGGAGCGATGTCCCGCACCATGATGAGGGCGGGAATGCCCTGATTGATTTTTTGCATGATCAACGAGGTATGGCCCTGATGGTAAGGCTGGTACCGTCCTACAAAGATCGCATATTTCTTGCTTTCATTGGTGGTTGGGTTCCCGCCATGATTCTGAGATTCCCATCGTTCTACTTTCAGATTATCTACGGTCGTATTTTCCACGTTCATCCCTCTTTTCTATCAATGACATTGATGTTTGACGACACTCTCTCGCTCTGTATGCAGTGCACCCGCCACGGAATGGGCACCGAGTTACGGTGACTGCACGTGAAGACCACATTCCTTATGTTCGGGAAGCTCCCACCACCATCGCCCGGCACGTAAATCTTCGCCCGTTGCAATCGCACGGGTACAGGGAGCACATCCGATTGATGGATAACCCCGCTCGTGCAACACATTAAACGGCACATGATTGGCTTTAATATAGTCCCACACCTGATTGACGGCCCAATCGGCAAGGGGATTGACTTTCACCATTCCCCCCCGATCATGATCGATCTCGACCTTCTTGGTCTCGGTCCGCGTGACCACCTGAGCGCGACGGAGGCCGGTCACCCACGCGTCCAAACTGCCAAGCGCGCGGTTGAGCAACTCAACTTTCCTGATTTTACAGCACTCTTTGCGGTTCTCGAGTGAATGGTAGAACGAGTTCACGCCTTTGGTACGGACCATTTCCTGCACCTTTTCCGCATCGGGAAACATCACCTCGATGGAGACGCCATACTTGTCACGGATCTGATCCATCACATCATAGGTCTCTTGATTCAGCCGCCCCGTGTCCAGCGTGATGATGCGTGCCTTCGGCGTGATCTTGGCCATCATGTCAATGAGGACCACATCTTCAAGCCCGAAACTCGACATGAGGGCCCCTTGATCGCCGAACTGCTCGTGTGTCCACTGCAACACCTCTTCAGCTGATTTGGTATTGAGGACATCGTATTCTGCTTCGCGTGTCTCTGTTGATTGTGTGTCCATTTCTTTAAGCATTTTCCACCACCAATTTGAAATATTCGCTCATGGGCTCTTGGGATAAGACGGTGTGACCGTCGTTCTTCAAACTTGCTGGAACATTGCGAATGGGCTCTCCATCATCAAGAAAGACAGCGAGGCGTTCGCCCGAATCCATCATTTCCAAACGGAGCTTCGTTTTCACATAGTTGATGGGACATTGCACGCCCCGTAAATCAAGTAACGGGATATCATCGCCGGCGTCTACTGCCGGAGTCGCTTCAATCAACACAGCCGTATCCTCCACCTTGGTTAGTTTCAAATCTTCACCGATTCCCTCCGAGGCAGCGCGGCAGGCCTCGACAAATACCCTTGCCACACGAATCTTCTCTCGCGCGAACTCGGCCGTGGGGTTCTTATCACCAAGATCTCGAATGACGGCGAGGTGCTGAGAAAAGACGGCAGGCAGCACGCCGGTTTTGATGAGCCGTGCCTCACACTCTTCAAACATCTGCGTATCCGTGGCAGGCTCAACCCCTTCCGTCACCAACAAGGCCTTCGCTCCAGCGAGGACCGCTCGATACGCCTTGTTGACCGTCATGGCATACTGCTGACTCTTCGCCAGCGTCTCTGCCTGATACATCTCTTGGTCGGCCTCCAAGATACCGTCAGTGATCATCTCTACGGCGCCACCAGCGCACTCACCGGGTCCGAGATCGACGATACTAAACTCAGAATCCTGTTCCCAATCATAGAAGTGTTCGGGCGCCTGATCAAAATTAGACACAATAGAGTATGGAATGAGTGCCTGCTTGAGCTTGGCCTTTCCAGCTCGATCAAGATACTGCGGGAACGACTCTTCATTGGTACGTTCTTCACGAAACAATCCCACCAGATGTGAAATGGCGCTGGGAACATTCTTGGACGGTAGCTTGATCGTCATCTGGCCAATACGAGCACCATCACCCGCCGCGGAGCCTCCAAGATGCATTTCGTAGAACGGAGCCGTATGCTCTCCGTAGCGTTTGGTGACGCCATGCAGCCCGATGGTCGCAATATGATGCTGTGCGCACGAGTTATGACATCCACTAATTTTTATCGATGTCCCTGCAAGATCATCACCGGTACCTCCTGCCGGGAATACATCCTCCAACGCCCGCGCAAGCGCTTTTGAGGACGTAATGCCAAGACCGCAGGTATCTGTTCCCGGACACGCAACGATATCCTCAACGAGATGCGCACCTGAATCAGCGAGATTAGCTTCAACCAGCTGGGAATAGATCTCGGACAATCGTGCGGTCTTGATCCAACGAAGCAACACATTCTGAGCAATCGTAATGCGGACCTTGCCGTTGGCTTCTGTATCGATAAGGTCGGCCAAGAAACGCATCTGTGGTGGGGTCATATCACCGGTGGGAAGCTTCAATGTGACGGCACTGTACCCCGACTGCCGTTGTGCGACGACATTGGTCTTTTTCCACAATTCAAACGCATCTACGGAGAACCCATTCGCAGAAGGGCTGCTTACAGACGAACTGCCGTTCGCTGATGACGCTTCCGGCGATCGCGGCTCATCGACATAGGACAAAAGGTCATAGTCGTTCGATCCGTTCCTTGCCTGTTTGATGGCGTCGTACTCAACTTCAATCTGGCGGAAAAACTCATCGATGCCCAGCTTGGTCACCACAAATTTCATCCGCGCTTTCGTTCGATTTATCCGATTGCCATGATTGTCAAAAACTTTGACGATGGCTTCAGAGACGGGAATAAGTTCGTCAACGGGAAGAAACTCGCG
>JAJDBL010000434.1 GCA_029261375.1 Nitrospirales bacterium | reverse complement strand
AACTTCCCCTTCTCGCGTGTCCATCTCCTTGAGCCACCGCTCTGCAACCTGCAAGGCCTCTGGTAGCGCACTGATGATGAGTAGGGAGTTGATGCGGGTAATTGGAATGAAATTGATTCCGTTCCCGCGTCCACTTTTCGTTGGTAGCTCGAACGCCGTAAACAGCTTTTCAAGTTCCTGTGCAACATCATTCACATCGGCATTCTCAATTGGAAAGAGGCGGGCATTAACCTGTTCGAAGACGTTGATGTCAAAGAGTTCGATAATCGAGAGCACTTTATGGATATTGTCCCGAAAATCCGTAACGAGCAACAGTCGGCTTTTCTCATAGCCAATCACATGACTTCCGGAGGAGAGGAATGGTTTGATGATCTTTTCCACTTCTGACGGGACGATGTAGCGCAAAGGGATGATCTGTATCGTGATGGCTTCTGATCGTTTATCGGCGCTCTCGTCTTCAGCGTCGGGGGGTGCAAGTGGAGCCCCTCGCAACGTGAGTGATTTCGTTTTTGTGTCGGTCATTGGGATGATATGGTGCACGGCGCCTTTTTGTACCATCGCGGCGCGGTTGAGCCGGAGAATGTCACTAAAGATCACGAGGAGGTCTTCTTTAGAAATAGACCCAGTCGCATGGATGTTTACCGTGCCTTTAATTTTAGGATCAATAAGATAGTTCAGCTCCAAGATGTCGGCGATTACCTTGATGACTTTATGGAGATTGGCATTGTCAAAATTGAGTACGATTTCCTGTGGGTGAGGTTTTGGGAATCGGTGTGGTGGTGTTTTCGTTTCTGCTGGTGAGGGCGCGGTTTGATCCACGTTCAGTGGGAGAAGAGCGTACGGAGGGGAATTCGGTAATTCTGTCTGTTCAGTCGATGGAGAAATTGGCAGAGGTTGGGCGAGTCCAAGCGGCGTGACGGTAACGAATGCCGTGAAGTTCAGGAGAATGAGGATAGTAAGCACAAGGCTTCGATGAGATAGTGACATAGATGTTTTGGGTGGGGACGGGTGTTTATTGTTAGTTCTGCTTATTCTTCTTCGCTTTTTTTGCCCTATTTTTTTTAGCTCTTGCGGGTTTCCCGACCGACGGTCCCCCTCCAGGGGTTGGAGTGACGACATGACTTCGTCGGTTCAGTTTATCTTCCGCCATGAGTTCTAGTGTTCGCGTCTCGGTTTCTCCGGCGCCAAGAATGACCCGATCCTCTAATATTTGCTTCACGGTATAGCGCCCAACGGTATCCCCGATTCCGACATCCATTGGATCACGAGGTTTTCGGAGGAGATCTGCAATGAGCGCGCGTTGGTAATCGCCGTACATGACAATGCCTTGCAGTGCGAGCCGTTCGGAACGCTTCTTCTTCTTATTATCTTTCTTTGGATGGGTCAGACTGCGCCGAGGGAGCGGGTCCTTTGGTTTTGGTCCTGCTCCCGATGCCGCGGTCTTTGGGAGAGGGCGTGGCGTGACTTTCGGGACGATATGTTGCTTGCGAGTTGGATGGAAGAGGTCTTTCTCCACGATGACGGAGTATGAGTCGCGTGTTGCCTGCTGGAGGGCTGTCGCAGCGTCCTGAGTTGTATCAATGCGTACGATCGCTGGATATTGTGGCGGTGCAATATTTGCTGTCTGTGTGGCCGTATTATGATGTAAGAGAATCGGGAAGTCAGTCGTTGGGACCCATAGTCCGAGGATGACAGCCACGTTGGTTCCAAGCAAGGCGATGCTACTTACAATCGCGAGATTGACGAGATGAATCATGCTGTCTTACTCCGTACGTGATCCTTCTTTTCTGGTGGAGAAATGGGGGCGTCAGCAGGAGATTCTTTCATGATGGCTTCAACGACGATCTCCGCTCGGAGGTTGCGTGGGGTCTTGGGGTTTGGCACACGAATGGTGATCTCGGAGACCGAGAGTGTCGCCGGTTGATGCTCGATCGCGTAGATAAAGTCTGTCAGGATCTTCGTTCGTCCGTCAAGAATGACGCGAACGGCGACTTTGGTATACATATCGACCTGTTGAGGATCAAGAACACGGGTGCTTTTGATCCCAATCCCCTTGGTCTCGCGCGACAACTTATCGAGAATGAGCTGTACCTGTGCTGCGCCGAGTGACGGAGTTGGTCCATCAACGAAACCTTCCTCGACATCGTGTAATTGGTTTTCATACTCGACCAACTGTTGTTCCAGCTCGGGCAGCATATGAAGTCGTGTTTCATACTGTACGAGGAGAGACGCTTTCACTTCCATCTGGCTGTTCATTGCCCTGTGCTGGTCCATGAGCGGAAACACCGCGTACTGTAGTCCAAGGAAGAGGAGGACCGAAATCAGTCCAATGATGACTGCTGTGCGTTCGCGTGAAGAAAGTGTCATGGAGTGTCTGTCACCTCTGTCACCTCTGTCACCTCTGTCGACGCGGGGGTATGAATCCGCGCTTGAATTCGAAACTCCTGTCCATTGACGGGTTCGGTGAAGTTAACGTCGTAAAAGACGGATGAGTGTTCGAGTAGTGAAATTAAGTGTGCTGGCGACGAATTCGCCTTTCCAGTCAAGCTAATACTGTGGCCTTTATAGGTGAGATTTGTCAACCAATTCTGGTCAGGAACAACGGTCGTGACTTCTTTAAGGATATCAAGCGCGCCATGCTGATTTGACATCAGTGATTGCAGCGTTTGTATCTGTTTCTGGATGGTCGATGTTTGGTCCTGTAGGCGGGTCATGGTGGCAATCGCGGGGGAAAATGCTTGTAACTTTTCATTGACGTCGTTGAGGGTTTTGCGGTCATTCATGAACGCGAGGGCGAGATATCCGATGGCGAGGCCGATGGCGAGTGTGAGCAGTGCTACTGTTGGGGCGTAACGTCTTCGAGGGGAGTGTGGAGCTGTGTCTTGTGGAAGCAGGTTAATGGGGCCGGCCTTCTGATCCAATCCTCGAAGCCCAAGTCCGATAAGTGCCATGGATTCGGAGGCGAACGGATCGGCGAGGCGTGTTGGGATGCCTACGTGCGCTTCCAATGTTTCCGCGAGAATGTGGTCACGGTGAACGACCGTTTGGCTTAATGTGATGTCTAGGATCTGGTTCCGATGTCGCTTCATAGAGAGGATAGCCTTGTCCAACTCCACCTCGATGCTACGAAGTACATCGTCGACTTTGGGCACAGAGCGGGCATAGCGAAGCAGCGGGCCCTCGGCGAGAATCAGTTCGAACCCTGCTTCATGCACTTCCACCATCGCACGAAGTGGCGCGGTTCCTGAGGGTGAAGCCGTGCGGGCGACCTCAGGTCCTGACAAGGAGCGGAGCATGGCGGTCGAGGTCACTTCGATTGCCGTCGGGGTCAGTCCAACCGCGGTCATGCGGGTTCGATACCTCTGGAGCCGTGCGTGTTCAACGGCGCAAAAGAGCATGGTCAGCGTGTTGTTTTCGGCGTTTCGCGTCATGACCTGGTACGAAAAGTACGCTTCGTCTTTTGCAAACGGGGTGTACCTATCCAGTTCGTAGGTCAAGACCTGTGCGAGATTTTCTTCAACGACCAGTGGAAGGGTGATCTCTCGCAACACCACCTCTTCACGCGGCAGAGAAACAAATACCTGTCCGTTTCGAATGCTGTTCTGTTTGAGAAAGGTCGTGACTTGTTTTTTCACTCGGGCTGTCTCGGTGCCTGCATCGGCAGTTGCGGGTGTTGCTGGAATCGTTAATGTGCCGGTCACCCGCAGTCGCGATCGTGATTGTTGAAGGCAAAGGAGCTCCATGTGGAGCGGCGTGAGTCTGACAGCGAGGCTGGTAGCCATGATGATCTCAGGTTCGTATAAACAGCGTTAGGGCCTACGAGTCGTAGGGCGCAAACACATTGTCATTCCATTGTAGATTGGTGTGTTTGGTTGTTGTTTTAGAAACAACGACTCTGATGTGGTGGCTGATGGGACTCGATGCGACCTTTCCTCGAGCGTCGATGGTATAGACACCACTTGGTGTGAAATCCAGAAAAGGACTGGCGTCGTCGATATCACCCACATATGGATCCAGCTCTTCAGCTGAACGGAATGTAATAAATGTCCGCTCGTCGACAATGCCCCGTGCGTCGGATTCACCAATGCCAGGTATTGCTATCAAGACCTCCTGTGAGGCCGTATTCACGTTCACTTTGAACTGCACGAGTTCCTCATCCTCCTCGTCCTCTTCGAGGACTGACGCCGGTTTTGGTGGCTTCTGGCCGAGCGATGCTGTGAACACGTCAACCA
>JAJDBL010000433.1 GCA_029261375.1 Nitrospirales bacterium | reverse complement strand
ACCCAAGAGCCTTCATCCTCCACGCGGCGTTGCTGCGTCAGGCTTTCGCCCATTGCGCAATATTCCTCACTGCTGCCTCCCGTAGGAGTCTGGCCCGTGTCTCAGTGCCAGTGTGGCTGATCATCCTCTCAGACCAGCTATCCGTCGTCGCCTTGGTAGGCCATTACCCTACCAACAAGCTGATAGAACGTAAGCTCCTCCTTGGGCTCTCGAAAGATTTCCAACAACGCCTTATGACATTGCTGCGTATGCGGTATTAGCCCTCCTTTCGAAGGGTTATCCCCCACCCTAGGGTAGATTGCCCACGCGTTACTCACCCGTTCGCCACTCTCCACCGTCCCGAAGGACAATTTCTCGTTCGACTTGCATGTGTTAAGCACGCCGCCAGCGTTCGTTCTGAGCCAGGATCAAACTCTCAGAGTTTAAAACTGTGTATCTTAAAACTTGATAAAGTTTACAAGGGCCGCCACTTCAAAACACCATAATATTAAGCTGTCAAAGATCGGGTCAACAGTCGGATATACTAGTGCGTAGAGTGAGGAGTGTCAATAGTTAAGCGCTGAACTTGTTGGAATTAAATGAGAAATATAGCGTCGAACTCTAAAAATTGCGTAAAACAATCCCTCATCTTTCCACACAAAGCTGTAAGGCCGCATAGATCTCGTGCGCGTCCGTGGGGAAGCACGACTGATCACATTCCGATCTGTCATTGAAGCCCAAACATTCACAGGGCATACTCCCGGCGAAACAACGAACATGCTCCCCAGTCGGGCCCCATATTTCCGGGTTTGTTGGTCCGAAAACCGCGACCGTCGGAACGCCCAATGCTGCGGAAAGGTGAGTCAGTCCAGAGTCATTCCCAATATAGGCCCTGCAATGGCCCAGCACCCCGACAACCTCAAGTAACGATAGGCCCCGCAGTACCGGAAGCCGCCAAGAAAACGAAGACGCGAAACCGTCCATGACTCCTGATACGGAATCATCATCAGCTGGCCCAGAGATAATACAAACTAACGAGTTATCAGCACTCAGCACCTCATGTATAACTTTAACATAATTACGTGAATTCCAGTTCTTTAAGGCACTCCCGCTGCCAGGATGAATCGCGACAACGTGCTTTCCAGTTACAGCGACTCCTTGTTCATCAAGCAACCTCACCCCTATCTCCATCTCAGATTCTGTGACACTGACGGATTGGCCGCTACTTGCGATGGATACGCCAACATCCTGCAGCGTCTCGAAAAAGCGTTGGGTCATGTGCTTTCCATCATTCAGAGCGACTCGCGGAGATTGAATGAGAACATTGGTGACACCAATGAGATGAAGGGCTTGCGTGATGACTCCACCGGAATCACTAAACCACCCAACGACAAGATCGAAGGCCGAGTAGTAATCTCCCCAGCGCGTTCCACTATCAAGCGTATTGGCGTAGAGCGCGGTCATGGCCTGACCGTCAATGGAAGTTGTGGAATCCGCAATGCCGTGATGCTCCAAAAACGGGAGCAACTGAGGCGCCGCAATAACAGAGATTATCGCCGATGAGAATTTAGCGCGGAGAGATTTGATGGCAGGAAGCGCGAGAAGAAGGTCACCCAGCGCGCCGGGATGAATGATCAGTATCCGCATCTCGCCTCGCTTTCTCCAGGTCGTCTGGAGTATTTATATTTTCAAAGGCGCGGATCGGCACGCCAAACCCTGGAAGTTCCTGCGCAGAAACATAGCGAACTGATACATCATCCCGAGAACAGAGATTCTGGACCTTCAAATCCTGCCCATCGATCATGGCTTTCATGTGTGGTATACATTGTTTACCGTAGACCGCATGTGTCGGCTGCAACCCCGTATCTAGCTTTGGGATGACCACATCATAGTTATCAGCTGGTGATCTGCGTAGTGCCTCAATAAGACAGGCAATGATATTTAGTTGAACCCATGGCATATCACACGCCATGACGAATCCGTAATTGAATGAAGCATGAGAAAGCCCTGTATAGATACCCCCTAAAGCGGCACAGTTGGGAATGATGTCGTGGACGACTCTATGTTTGGAGATATTGAGAACTTCTGGAGCCCCCGTCACAACAACGATGTCCTCAAAAAGTTCTTCACAGACAGAAACGGCATGATCAAGCAGAGTCTGTCCGGCGATATCCAGAAATCGCTTATCGACTCCCATGCGCCGACTCTTTCCTCCGGCAAGTATGATACCGGTAATTAATCGAGAATCCATGCTGCCTACTCTAACGCTTTCTGGACACAAAAAAACAAGGGGTGGAAAACCCACCCCTTGTTAATAGATTAATGCTCTTACTCAGAAAAATGGAAGCGTTTTCGTTATACAGATTTCTCCCGCGCGCGATTGCGTCGCCCAGTTAAAACCCAAACTTCGACAATGACGATAATCATGCCGATACCGATCGAATACCAAGCGACTGACGCCGGAATCGGTGGCTCAAGAATCGTGTTATAGAATGTGGAAATAGCCATCTTAAGGCCATAATCCCCATTGTGACCCTCCCACGCAAAGAATACAGTTGGAATATATTCGCCAGGAACAAACTGCACGTCACCCTCATTTGCTCCGGTTAAAGCGCGTTTGACCATCACTGTCCATTTGCCGTTACTAAATTCAGAAAAGACGACTCTCAACCCAGCAGATGATGCCTCACGCTCTACGAGGGGCTCCAATGCACCCGTTCCTGTGTATGCTCTGATTGAGCCATCAGATTCCCACTTCCACAGATCAACAGAGTTATTGCTGTCGCCATGAATAAAGCGCGGTTTTTCTGGTGGATTTAAACTAGCCCAATCCGTTGGAAATTGAATTGCAAGTGAATCATTAAATGGCCCATAGGCTCGAACCTTGTCTGCTGCAGGCTCACCCGCAGGTGGTACCTCTTCGGGCATGAAGGGTTC
>JAJDBL010000432.1 GCA_029261375.1 Nitrospirales bacterium | reverse complement strand
GTCCGATCAAAACTGCGAAGACCCGCCTCCACGTGCGCCACGGGAATGTTCATTTTTGCGGCGCATAGTGAAGCCGCCACCGTTGAATTTACATCACCGAACACCATCACCAAATCTGGCTTTCTCGTTTTCAGCACGGGTTCAAACTGAATCATGATTTGACCCGTTTGTTCTCCGTGAGGACCCGACCCTACTTGAAGATCTAGGTCAGGGATCGGCAATCCCAGCTCTTCAAAAAACAACTCCGACATTTTCCGATCATAATGTTGGCCGGTATGAATGAGCTGTACAATCATGCCAGGGATTTTTTTCAACGCCACGAGGACTGGGGCCGCCTTCATAAAGTTCGGCCTCGCTCCAACCACACATAGGATTGTCATCGCGTGCACCTTTTCATGACATTATATTTTGGCAATACAGATGCAAATTGCTGCCCAATTGTATCGCTGCCGGCGAGGTATTCTCCCGCCAAGATGTCATCATTGTGTCCGAGAACGCGCGGGTCAATTGAGAGCGCGTTCAGTACTAACTCCCCCAATTGCACGACGTATTCCAAAAATCCTGCAAGGAAGAACGCGTGAAACCACAACAACGCGGAGAACCCCTAGAATAGTGTTCAGATTCAGAGCAGCATCTACAACGCAGAGCTTGCTCCGGTGATGGACGACCGGGTAAACGCCGAGCCTCAATGAGGTAGACGAGACAGAACACACCGCACAAGCGCTTTTGAGCTTTGAGTGATGGAAGACCGTACTGGTGATACCGCCACCTGACCAGACACGATCGGAATAATCCCGTATCGCGGGTTAGCTCGCGGAAGCCGAAATCTGCCGATTGGTGGTGATCGCTGTCGCCTGGGCAAGCTTGCGCTGGATATGGCAACAGATATCGTCAACGCGGTTTTCCCAGGAATTCTGCTTCGCGAAGCTTAGACGCCTCTGAGTTGCGAGGGGATCTTGGCGCTCCTCCAGCGCGCGTTGGATCGCGAACCACCACTCTTCACGTGTGCGAGCGATGGTAAGAAGGTCTCCGATTTCCTCCGCGGCGAGGAGATCCGCCGAAATGGTCGGGAGTCCCGCAGCGAGATACTCATACATCTTCAGCGGCGAGGCGTCCTTCATCCACGGTGCTCGATCCACGTCGTAGCACATAAGACCGACATCAAGGTGGACAATGTACGACGGAATGTCGTTGAATTTTTTTGATCCAAGCCAGTGGACTCGAGGATGTTGGAGCAGCACCTGCATCTTTTCCTCGTAAAGCTCACGTGCTCCGCCGACTGGCCCCACCAGCACAATGCAGCCTTGCTCGAGTCGCTCGGCAAGCAATGTGAGCAGCTCGAAATCGACCTTCTGGTTGATGGCACCAACGTATCCAAGACGAGGATGTGGCAGCTTTTGAATGTCGGCCGGCTCGTTTTGATCTTTGCGCTTGAGAGCATCATGGAATACCTGCCAGTCAACAGCACAGGGAACGACATGAAAGTCTACGTCACGCTCTCCGAGGTTGATCATTTCCCGCGTCAAAGAAAAACAGGCACCGGCATTGTTCACCAGCTCCAACTCACGTGTGCGAAATTCAGGCGTTGGGTTTCCGGTCCATGGGAATCGATCGTACTTGTGGTAACAGACTAGGCGTTCGTCGAGTCGGCCTACGGCGTGGGCAAAGTCCGGGTGCCAGATATAAATAATCGGCGCGGTCAATGATATCCTTTTGATCGCCCGTCGTAACTGAGAATACCGAACGGAATTTGTGAAGGTATTGAGCCACCGCCCGGGGGCCCGGACACCAAATTGCGGCAGCGTTACTGAATGACGATACCGCCACATGTTGGGCTCAACTTGCACGCATTCAGGTAACACCCCCCCGCGGGCTTTCTGTCCGAACCACACAGGAGGCTCCACATGGATGGCGATGTGACCTTTACGCGCAAACTCGCGGGCGACGAACTGCCGACTTGACCACTTGTCGTCCCATCGATTCGGTGAAAAGGAGACGATAACGTAGCGGTCATTTTCAGTGTTCACTGACCTACCATAAATTCCCGCCCAGACCAAGGAGTAATATCTGCCGCGGTGCCATATGACTTGGCCAGCGCATAATTTGGCGCTACGCCAGAGTCGTTCCACGTAGACACTGGCTCTCCAATTTGCTCTCCATCCAAGCTCGTATTGCTGGTGATCTCCTCAGCATGCGTGCTTCCGTGAATTGGCGTAGGTCTGAAAAGTGACCGGTTTAGTTTTCTGTAGCTTTTCAACAGATCGTGAACGAGATCACCACTACAAATAGGTTCACCGAAGGATCTTGTGAACGGTGTACTCTTTCATCCGTCTCGCGTGGGTAAAAATAATGATCTCGCCTAGCAATCCGATAGACCCCGTCTGCACCCCAAGAACCATCAAGAGCACACCCAATATCAGAAGCGGTCGATCAGCGAGCGTTGTCGCGCCGAGCACACGCTCGATTGTGAGCATGAGGGATATCAAGAATCCAGCCCCAAACAATACCGCGCCAATCGATCCGAATAACCGTAGAGGTTTTCGTGTGAACTTGACTAGAAACGCGAGCGTCACGATGTCTAGAAGCCTCGTAAGATAAAGCCCTACGGGGTAAACTCGAGCTCGGCAATCTTCACGATGCTGTGGGATTGCGACCTCAACGACTCGATACCCCCTCCGATACGCAAGCACGGGAAAGAACAGGTAAAGGTCCCCATAAAGCTGGACATCATGAATCACCTGCTTTTTGAATCCTTTGAGCCCACAAGTCATGTCATGAAACACCTTCACTCCTGTGAACAGGCCTGCGAGACCGTGAAACACAGCATGCTGCACTCGATTGAACCAGAAATCTTTCCTGGGCCAGCGCCGCCCCACGACAAAATCATTTCCGGCGTAAAGGAGCCGCATGATCTCGTGCAACCCAGCCGGCTCCGTTTGAAAGTGTGCGGGCACGGTCACGATGATATCTGCCCGACACTTCTCAAACCCGACCGACAATAGCGTGGCCTCACCAAACGCACGGCGAAGCACGACAACTTGAATGGGCTCCCCATTGTCGACAAGGGACCTGAGACTTTGCGAAACGTCTTCATTGCCGCCATCAACGACAACAATGAATTCGAACGAATACCCGCTCTGGCGTAAGACTCCAGCGTAGGCCTCATAGACCTTCGCAACATCATGGTGCCTATCAGTAACCGGCAAGACAACAGACACCGAAACTGACGGCTCTTGCTCGTGTTGAACGATTTTCTGAATCTTGCTTAGTTGTGGTGACATAGAACCGATGCTCGGTCCTGTATACACAGGAGACAGGCGGGGGTGGAGAGCAGGTCTAAGGGAGGATTCTTAGTGCACTTGCAGCGATCATGGACTCAGGTCTATAGTTTCCAGCCATCAACACCATCTCACCAAAAACCCCCATAACGACGAAATGGCCGGCGAGTGCATACAATAAGAGTGCGGCGGTGGGCAGGACCACACCAGGCACATTTAACATGCTGATCCCAACCAGGCACCCGGTTGCCAGACAAAGAACTGGAACACTCAACGTTCCGAACCACACGGCCGGTCGTTGAGAAAACCCGGTGAGCATCCTGATCAAGAACAGATCAAAGAACACGCTCCACACTCGTGACAGACCATACTTGCTTACCCCAAACTTCCTCGCATGATGGGTCACCACAATCTCCGCAATCCGAGCACCAGTAAGAGTCGCCAGCGCTGGAATGAAGCGGTGAAGTTCAGAATAGAGCGCAACCCGCTTGATCACGTCCGCTCGATAGGCCTTGAGGGAGCACCCGTTATCATGGATAGGCACCCCGGTAATTTTCGCGATCAACCAATTCGCAACGATCGATGGAATTTGCCGTGAGAACATCGTGTCTTTTCTTGCCTTACGCCACCCACACACCACATCGTACCCTTCGTGAAGTTTCGCAAGCAGTCGGGGAATATCTTGTGGGTCATTTTGCAAGTCTCCATCCATACTAACGATGACGCGTCCCTGTGCGAGACGAAACCCGGCGTCCATGGCAGCTGTCTGGCCATGGTTTCTTGTTAACCGGATCACCTTCACGTCCGGATCAGCTTGATGGAGCTTCGCAAGCACATCGAAAGTACCATCACAACTTCCATCATCCACAAAGATAATCTCAAACCTGTGTGACAACTTGCGACACACGTTGCGAATCGCTTCGTACACAATCAAGGCATTCTGCTCTTCGTTGTACGCAGGGACGACAATTGAAAGAAATGGCCGTTCAGGCATGCGATGGGCTCACGACAGCTGCCGAGCGGAATTGGCCCACACCTTCACCGAGGATATCCAGCACACGACCTTGTCCTATCACGCATTCTGCTGCTGCCAACAGAGATTAACTATGCCTCCCCATGCGAAGCGCGGACAAACCCTTTCTGAATGAGCTCATCCAGAATACGACGTGCGTTTTCCTCAGGATTCTGTCCAACAGTGTCTAGTGTAATTTCCGGATTGAGCGGAGATTCATACGGATCGTCAATGCCCGTGAAACCAGTAATCTCTCCCTTGCGAGCCTTAGCGTACATGCCTTTCGTGTCGCGCGCTTCACACACATCAAGCGGCGTATCCACAAAAACCTCCACAAAATGACCTTTTTGTACGAGGTTACGCACATCATTACGGGTTGCTCGATAGGGACTCACCGCCGCACACACCACGATTCCACCCTGGCGAACAATCTCTGCGGCAACGTACCCGATTCGTCGGATATTGATATCCCGATCCTCCTTGCTAAAGCCCAATCCCTTGGAAAGATGTGTTCGCACAACATCACCGTCAAGAACGGTTACCTGACGTCCATGTTCCATGAGTAATACGGTTAGAACCTCAGTCGTCGTAGACTTACCTGCCCCACTCAAACCGGTCAGCCAGATCGCGACCCCTTGTCGATGAGGTGGAGGGTAGGCTTCGGCAAGAATCTCCGCGGCTTCAGGACGCGTAAACCAGGCTGGGAGTTTGCGCCCCTTATTCAGATAGTCTTCACGAACCTGCGTGCTAGAAATCGACACGACCTCCATCCCCTTTGGAACCCCCGTGATCTCTTCATACCGGTCTTCTTCCTTGAGATACACCAGCTCCTTGAACGCCACCGGACGAACACCAAGTTCCTCCTGAAATTGAGCTACAAGGTCCTGTGCGTCATAGGGCCCATAAAAGGAACTACCAGTCGAATCCATCCCAGGACTCGCGTGATCACGCCCCACAATCAGATAATTTGCACCATAGTTCCGTCGGATGAGGGCATGCCACAGCGCCTCGCGGGGTCCAACCATTCGCATCGCCAATGGAAGAAGGGAAAACATAATTCTTCCTGAATCATAGAAGTTGTCTGCCAAAACTTTGTAGGTGCGCACTCTGGTGTAGTGGTCGACATCGCCTGGACTCGTCAAACCGACTACTGGGTGCAACAACAACACTCCATCGACTTCTTGAATCGCCCGCTTAGTTAACTCTTCATGCACTCGATGCACGGGGCTTCGGGTCTGAAACGCGACGACGTTGGGATGACCAGATTCCTCAAGTCGTGCTCTCGTTTCGGATGCCGTCATGCGCAGCGCCTGAAAATCGTAACGGTTGGGAAGCTGAAGCACTCTCAAACGTCCAGAGATATTCAGTTTTCCCCAACGGTGCATTTCTGAAACCAGTGGATGTCTTGGATCCTGGGTGCCGCAGACCTTTTGTGCAACTTCCGCCATATCCCACGGATAAATATCCTCGACCGTCATGACCGCAAGCAACTCGTTTTTGGAGTTTCTAAGAGCAATATCGCAATCTAACTGTATCGCTGGATCAGGGTCCATGGACAAAGTGATGGGAACGGGAAAGATCGAACCGCTGATAAGGCGCATGTCATCAAGCACTCGCTGATGATCTTGCCTGCCCATAAACCGATCGAGAGGCGAAAAGGCACCAGTTGCAAGTAGCTCAAGGTCGCAGACAGATCGCTCCGAGATTTGGAGGGCGTGCAACTGACCCGCATAGGCCTTGAGTTCATCGCGATCCTCATCCGCAGCGATCAAATTAACCAGTTTCCCTCCATATGGGGTAATGAGTGCCGACTTCTGTACTATCCCCGCCATTAAGACCTCCTTACGATGTGAACCCTGTGGGTTATTCTCGCCTCACGCAAGCGCAAAATGCGTGCGTGCGATCATTGTGTTATGCATTTTCTGATAGGGGGTGGGACGGGATGTCCGCAGCAAACGCCCACCGAAATGCGAGTTCGGGGAACAGAGCTAGAACAATGTATAGATGAACGGAGCGATCGCAGACCCCTCGGTCATCACAATCAGTCCGCCAAGAGATCCAAGGAACAATACGATAGGTAACAACCAAAACTTCTTCCGCACTTTTAGGAAGGTCCAGAATTCCTTTATAAATTCACCCACGGTGACTCCTTCTGTGATTCAGAATTGCTGTCTCATCGTCTGTTTCGAGCGCAAGGGCCGCCTCACTCGATAGGTCGTTTCATTTGGATCAAATTTTCGAGTCATGGGGTCCTTTCCCAAGAGCCCCATGACCATACCGATAGGCGTGAACATTCCGTAAAAACCAAGCGCGAGAATCACCCTCGTGTTGAACCACCCTAAACCACGACCAAGCGCCATCCATAGTTTGAATATCGGTTTGAGACCGGTGGGGAATAAGAGCGCGAACGCTACGAGGATCCCCGCAGGGACGAACGCCCAAATTCTAATATGCTCACCATGGAACACCCACGGCCATATACTGATGACACCAAATATTGCTCCAACCAGCAATCCGAATGACCGCAATGGTTTGCGTTGATCCGCTTGAGTCATTCATTCACCTGGCATACGAAAGTACACATTGGATCAATCCAATTCGAATTCTGTCTTCCAAGCCTGATCTTCAGTACAAAACGGCTGATTCTCTTTGTAAAGGATGCAGTTTTCCAGAACTAATACATCCATCTCCGTCCGCATGAAGCACCGATACGCATCCTCAGGAGAACACACGATGGGTTCTCCACGCACATTGAACGACGTATTCACAAGCACAGCGCACCCTGTCCTCTTTTCAAACGCTTTCAGTAACCCGTAATACCGAGGGTGGGTGTTCTCCCGAACGGTTTGTACCCGCGCCGAATAATCAATGTGCGTCACCGAGGGAATATCCGACCGAGGAACGTTGAGTAAATCAATCCCCCACAACGCTTTGTGACTCTGTGCCATGGGAAGGCGGCGGTGTTCAGCGACAGGCGCGACCAATAACATGTACGGACTATCAACATTCAGATCAAAATACTCGGAGACGCATTCTCGCAACACCGATGGGGCAAACGGTCGAAATGATTCTCGGTACTTAATTTTCAGGTTCATCACCGATTGCATATGGGGACTTCGAGGGTCCCCGAGAATACTCCGCCCTCCAAGTGATCGCGGTCCAAACTCCATTCTGCCCTGAAGCCATCCCACAACTTTTTCTGATGCCAGCTCCGCCGCAACGTCGTCACACAATTCGCCATCTTGAACACGAACATATGGAGCATTGACTCGAACCAAGAAGGCCTCGATGTCTTCGTTCGAAAACGATGGCCCGAGGTAACTTCCTTGCATGGCGTCACCTTCCCCATTCATCGTTCGGGGATGCTCCAAGAATTCATGCCAGGTGGCTAACGCCGCGCCTACAGCCCCCCCAGCATCTCCGGCCGCCGGCTGAATCCAGATATTTTCAAATGGTCCCTCACGCAACACTCGGCCATTCCCGACACAATTCAAAGCCACACCTCCGGCCAGGCAGAGGTTTTTTGCTCCGGTCTCAGTGTGCAGGGTTTTCGACAGGCGAAGCATCACCTCTTCTGTCACATCTTGCGCCGATCGCGCTAGATCCATCTCCCGTTGAGTGAGCTCAGATTCCGGCTTTCTCGGTGGGCCGCCAAACAACCGATGAAACTTTTCGCTTGTCATCGTCAGACCGGTACAATAGTTGAAATAGTCCATATTAAGCTTAAACGTGCCATCCGGCTTTAGGTCAATCAAATGATCATAGATCTGTTGCACATACGTCGGCCTGCCATAGGGTGCCAAACCCATGACTTTGTACTCACCAGAATTGATCTTAAATCCGGTATATGACGTGAACGCGGAATAGACAAGCCCTATCGAATGAGGAAATGGGATCTCCCACAGAGGCTCCAAGGCGTTGTTCCGACCCATCCAGGCTGAGGTTGTGGCCCATTCACCCACGCCATCGAGACATAACACCGCAGCCTCCTGAAACGGCGAAGGAAAAAACGCTGAAGCCGCATGCGACTGGTGATGCTCCGAAAATAGAATCTCGGGTACTTCGTCAACCGTGACAGATCCAAGTTTGGCAAGATCCTTCCTCATGCCCATTTTGATAAACAGTTTTTCTTTGAGCCAGAGTGGCATCGAAGCCCAAAATGAGCTGATACCTCGTGGGGCAAACGAAAGATACGTTTCAAGCAACCGCTCAAATTTCACGAATGGTTTTTCGTAAAAGACGACGTACGAGAGATCTTGCAACGAAATATTTCCTTCACGAAGACAGTAACTTATGGCCTGAGCTGGAAAATCTGGAAAGTTCTTCTTTCGTGTGAATCTCTCCTCTTGTGCAGCCGCGACGATACGACCATCCTCAATCAAACAGGCAGCACTATCATGGTAGTAGGCGGAAAAACCAAGAATCCTGACAGGCTTCCCCGAGTATGCGACGTTCATGTGAAAGAGAACTCCCCTGCGCTTAACCCACCAGGGCTAGCACACACATGCTCACAAGCCCCTGTCTTACAAACAACCACTACGCGAGGCTTCTCAGTCATGAAGCTATAAGCCGGAGAGAATGGAAGTAAGAACCGTGGGCAGAGAACAACGATCAGGAAAATATAGGTATTCGGAAATCACGAACGGGACGTCAGTGCAACGCTCTATTATCGATGGTCCGCTTCTACGAGATACGCTTCGAGTGCCTGTTGCCACGGACGCAACACATTGGCAAGACCGGCATCCGCCTCTCGACTCGATAGAGACGAGTCTTGAGGGCGCGGGGCTTCATAACTGTATTTTTCAGCGCTGATACGTTCTAGCTCAGAGGAACACCCGGCAATCGCACACGTTTTCTCTGCGAACTCAAACCACGAACACCGGCCGGTATTTGTGAGATGGAACAATCCCCTTGACTGGCGCCGAAGCAACTGTTCGAGAGCCTGTGACACATCACAGGCATAGGTCGGAGACATATACACATTATCGACGACCTGCATTCGCGCTCCCGTCTTTGCTTTACGCAATACTGAATCCACAAAATTTACGCGTTTTCTCGCATGTTGAGTGTGGCCAAAAAGACTCGCCGTTCTGATAATCAACCACTGCGGACACGCGTGCCGCACCAGCGCTTCTCCAGCCCATTTTGACGCGCCATACACGTTCACTGGATTCGGACAATCATCTTCCGTGTATGACGATCCTTTTGTACCGTCAAACACGAAGTCAGTACTTATATATATGCAGACGCTTTCAATATCAGCGCATACCGTTGCGATGTGAAATGCCCCAACAGCATTAATTCGAAATGCGTCGTCAGGTCGCTTTTGACATTCATCCACATCGGTTAACGCTGCACAATTAATCACGACCGCAGGCAGGATTGACTTCAGCTTATCTCGAATACTCTGAGGATTGCCGCACTCGATGTCATCATGGCAGAGCGACGTCACGTCGTAATTTGCATGACGCAAGATGGGAATGAGGCTGCTTCCAAGCTGACCGTTACTTCCGACAACCGCCACACGCATCATGTCCCGGCTTATGCCCCTGCTCTTGCATAGACGGCATCATAGTATTGTCGATAGGCCCCCGACGTCACGTTGTCTAGCCACGGCTGATTATCGAAATACCAGCGGATTGATCGTCGAAGACCCATATCAAGTGACACCCTGGGTTCCCATCCTAACTGCGTGCGAATCTTTGCCGCCTTCATCGCATACCGTCTGTCGTGGCCTGGCCTATCGATGACAAACCGAACGCGATCGTGTAGCGACTTCACATCCACTCCAACTTCATCCGCCATGAGGTCACACAGCAAACGAACGACGTCACGGTTCGTTTGCTCATCCTCAGTACTGACGTTATATATCTCTCCGACCCTACCTCGCTCTATAACCTGGGCAATCGCGTCAACATTGTCATCAACATAGATCCACTCGCGTTGCTGCATGCCATCGCCATAAATCGGCAGATCCTTTCCTACCAATATATTTCGGATCATCAGCGGAATAAGCTTCTCTGGAAACTGGAATGGCCCATAGTTATTACAGCTCCTCACAATCACTACCGGAAGGCCATACGTCCGACAATAGGCGAGCGCAAGAAGGTCAGCCGCCGCTTTACTTGCGGCATATGGACTACTGGGAGCCAACGGATGCTCCTCATCACTCGGCGAGAGACGATCGAGGTCCCCATACACCTCGTCGGTCGAAAGCTGGACAAATCGCTCCACGTTGTGCTTTCTGGCCCCCTCGAGAAGAACCTGCATACCCAGAGTGTTGGTTTCGAGGAATGGTGTCGAATCAAGGATGCTTCGATCAACGTGCGACTCAGCCGCAAAATTGACCACTGTCGCTGGACGCTCATGCGAGTATAACGCTTCAATCAACGTTCGATCACAGATATCACCACGTACAAATCGGTAACCCTCGCCCTCAGCAATTCCTTTGACGTTCTCTAAGTTTCCAGCGTAGGTAAGTTTATCGAGATTCACGACCCGCCATCGTGCAGCCGCGACGATCTCACGGATAAAGTGGCTCCCAATAAAGCCGCAGCCACCAGTAACAAGCATCGTTTTCATCGCGGCTTTCCCATACGAAGCCACCAGATGATCACTAGAGCCCGACCTCAGAATCGTCCCCAACAACAAGCCGAAGTTCCTGAGGATGCTCGCTGGATTGCAGGACAGTCGAACGATGTCCAAGAATGCTGTCAGTGAGGTGATCAACCCCTTCTAGCCGGACTCCATCCATAATGACACAACGTTCCACTCTTGAATTCGCAATCTTGCATTCAACGCCGATGCTTGAGTATGACCCAACGACGGAGTTCTGAATCACTGTATCACGCCCAATAATCGCGGGACCATAGATCTCGCTCTTCGTCACACACGCTCCCTCGCCAAGCACAACAGCGCCGTGAATCTGACTCTCAGAATCCACACTCCCACGAAGATCACGACGCATGTACTCATCAAGCACTCGTTGATTCGCGGCAAGCAAATCATCTTTCTTCCCCGTATCCAGCCACCAACTTTTGAGGACAGAGCTATGAACCGTCCGCCCCTGTTCAAGCAGTCGTTGAATTGCATCCGTGATCTCAAGCTCACCTCGAGCCGATGGCGCAATCTCGTCAATTGCTGCATGAATGTTGGAGGAAAACAGATATGTTCCGACGAGCGCAAGATTGGATAGTGGTACGGTGGGTTTCTCGACCAAGCGAGTCACCTTCCCATCCACATCGACTTCCGCGACACCAAACATCTCGGGATTCTTCACGTCTTTAACCAGAATTGACGCATCAGGCTTCTCCCGTTCAAACTGTTCAACATATCCCTTTAGACTCTGTCCAATGAGATTATCGCCCAGATACATCAAGAAGGGATCTCGCTTGAGAAAGCCCTGCGCCTCCTTGACAGCGTGAGCCAAACCCAGCGGCTGAGATTGAACAATGAACGTGATGTTCAGTCTCCACGACTGGGCCGCAAGCGCGGCGCGAATGGCCTCACCAGTTTCGGGTGAGATAACGACCCCAACGTCGGTGATACCGACATCGAAGATTTAATCCATAACGTAGAAGAGAATAGGGCGATTGGCGACCGATATAAGTTGCTTTGCCACACTGTGCGTGAGAGGTCGGAGACGTGTCCCTTTTCCTCCAGCTAGAACCAATGCTTTCATGCAAATCGTGTTGGGCTCTAACGAGAGTGCTACACGAGCAGTCCGATTTTAGTTGCTCTGTTAGACGAGTCTCTCACCTGAAAAATCCTGACGAATACTTCGTGGGACGGGTATCAGCCTCAGGGTATATTACGAACGATCGAGGGGC
>JAJDBL010000431.1 GCA_029261375.1 Nitrospirales bacterium | reverse complement strand
CATTCGCCATCCGACATTTCGGAAATGGATTGCCGTCTCTGGGACATATGGACTCTATCTTCCCTTAATCTCATTCGGACACCTTCTGAACGTGGCAGGCCTCGGGCATTACGTCCCGCTATTCGACTTCTATCGTGATCGGACACTGACGCGTATTCAACAGGACGTCTACGATCGGTTTTTTACCAGTATCGAGCAACGCGTCTCTCGTGACGACATTCGACACTTAGAACAGGACTTTCGACAAATCACAATCTCAGACCATCTACCCTACTGGCATTTCCTGTGCGAGCGATAACATTCACGCACCGTCGTCAACGGTCGCGGTGATGTTCCCACCTATACAGTACCGTCAGGAAGGCTCCTGGACCTAAGTCTATCGCCCCCGCGCCATCCGCACCCGCGACAGCCAAAGACCAACGATCACAAGAAAAAGCGTTGCGATTGCCGTCAACACGATCGCGATATGCACGGGAGCATGCATGACCGCCACCGCGATGACGCCTAATACTAGAGCGGCAGTATAGCTCGACACGACTATGCGCCTCACTGACCACGTCAAGGTTCGAAGTCTCAACGCGAAATGATCAGGACTACCCCTATAGACTGGATAACCATTTAACGCTCGAATCGCCACCACAAGCAACACGTCGAAGATCGGGACAGAGAGGATGAGAAATGGGACAACAAATCCTAGCGAATGTACAGCCGTATACTCACCACGAATCGCCAGCGCGCTCAGCATAAAGCCAAGAAACAGAGAACCTGCATCGCCCATAAATATGGATGCTGGGGGGAAATTGTGCCAAAGAAATCCACATAAACTTCCAACCAATGCCAAAGACATGGCGGCCATAACTGGGTTATCATTGCTTATTCCGACAACACACAACATGAGGGACGCGATAACTGCAACTCCAGCCGCAAGACCATCCATGACATCAATCAAATTCATCGCATTGATGAGCGCTATCATTCCAACAGCGGTGATCGCGATATTGACCCACACCGGGAAAGCGGAAACCTGAACCCACACACCACTCTTAATGAGCACAGATATTGCGATGAATTGTCCAACGATTTTGATGCTCGGCCGGAGGCCTCCCATATCGTCAATCAATCCGAGAAGCAAAACTAATGTTCCAGCGAGGAGCAGTCCCAGAACATCCTGTCGAAACTCTACCGTGAGCCCAAGACTTACGAGAAACCCAAGATAAATAGCGAGCCCTCCAAGATAGGGGATCGGTGCGTTGTGAAGTTTTAAATTCCCGTCGGGTTTGTCGAGTAGACCTGCAGAGACCGCAATTCTGCTGACCAGTGGGACCATGTAGAAGGTCACGACAAGCGCAAGCGCAAAGGTGAGGATAAGCAGACTCATGTCAGGAGCAAGTTAGATTCCTATACCTGTCTGATCAAGCCTGTAGCAGCCCTACAGCAATGCGTCGATTCATATGTTTTTAGGCTTGACCACGTGCGAGTGTCGACACACCAAAGGGAAGAATCGTGTTAAGTGTAGGTGTGAACAATTCGTGGAATATGATATGCCCATGACTATAGCAAAGCACCATAGAAATAAGAACATACAAGTGCGCATAGCATGAAGCGAGGCAACGCACAGGCTGTGGGATTTTTATACCGGGGAAATACCAACGGCACGTATGATGCCACAAAACCGATGACAGGTTGTTTCCTCTCTCAGGTCTGAGGTGATGCCAAAAGATATCTCGCTACATACCATAAGAAAATCGGCAGAGAGCCCGCTCGAATTCTTTGCGTCTGACGTATCGCTAAGCAATCAACACTGGACCTTTCATGAGGACGGAGTGTATGAGCACACAGTGCACAATCTTCACCTCCATTGAAGCCAGGACTGAAGTATGTGGGGAGAATTGGTACGACGATTGTTCGAATCTGTCCTGAACATGGGAGGTCTAGAATGCTCACACTCGCTGTCATTCTAGGCTCAACCGGAGGACATACTATTTCTCGACTACAGTGTAGTCGACACAGCACGGTCCGCACATATTCATTTACTCATACTCTCTGGGATCTGTCTGGCTCGAAACAACAAGACACGTCGGAGGCGCAACCACCGTAAAAAGGGACACATACGGACTCGCTTTTTCCAGCCGGAGGTAACGACCGAGTTCCTGATGGATTGCTTCATCTTCCTCGGTATCCCACGAGAAATGGTGATAGTTCAGTGTGAGACGTTCTGCTTCAGCTGCGTTCAGTGCCACATGGGTGAAGCCTTCCTGTAGGATGAGACACGCCAGGTCTTCGACACTCTCTGCACGGCTCGCGAGCCTCACGATGTATGCACGGTCGTACGCGCTACTTGGAACGACTGGCCTCGGCCAGTAGAACACGCGACTCTCGCCAATTAAGAGAATTTGTGTGTTGGGATCGTGATGTTCGCGTACGTATGCGGCAATCGGAATATGTGGGACCCAATAGGCTGCATACGCCTCAGAAGTTATCGTACCCATCAATACCAACGAGGGTTTATAGATCCGTTCTTCGAAGTACACGAACGTGGCGACGTTAAGAACCACCATGCCAAGACCTGCAATGTTTACCGCGTATGGCCAACGAACACGCCGTACCAGAAGATCAAACCCGACCGCGCTTAACACATGACCCAGTACGACAACGGGAAGGATATATCGAAGATTTAAGGACGTTCCCAACCAAAAGGGTAAAACAAGGGCACAGTAGAGACCAACCTTACGTGTAGCATTCTTGCGGACGATCGCATAGAGAGCTAGAAAAAGGAGGCCCCAGAACGCAACACCAATGATCCCAAAACTTCCAAAGTGTGTCGGATTAACGGCGAGATCCCAGGGAAGCCTAAGG
>JAJDBL010000430.1 GCA_029261375.1 Nitrospirales bacterium | reverse complement strand
AGGCTATGGTGCAGGCTTTGCGTAACTACGAAACAGATCGACCGAAAGAATGTAAACTCATCCCAAGCGAGGATCAGTTTTATGGGTTTTCAAAAGGCAAAAACCGGCTCGCCAAACACATTCAATGGGTCTATGTACCAGCCGTTAAAGATGCTACTTCCGAACAGGTAGAAGCACGCAACTCTGCACTCGGAAAACTTCTTGCGCGTACTGTGCGTTCCAAGACCAACTTCGACGAGTCGATAAAGAGTTTGCGAGCGAAAATGCAAAAGCAGTATCAGGATCTCTTAGACGGTAATCAGCACATCCTCGACGACATCTCTGAATCTCTTCAGACTCGGCTCTCTGAATGGGCACACCCGGATGCGCGATTGCGGCTTCAATGGAAGCAGGATCAGGATAAGTCTGTGCGTGTCGAAGAGCCATGGGCTCACATTCTTGCTGGCGAAGGGGCCTTTGAAGGTGAGCTTGCACGATTTGGTCATGGCCTTCAACGTTCTTATCTTCTTGCGCTTTTGCAAGAGCTCTCCGGTACAGACGCTGTTGAAACTCCCACTCTTATTCTCGCGTGCGAGGAACCGGAACTCTATCAGCATCCACCTCAGGCGCGTCATCTTTCCTCCGTTCTGAACAAGCTCAGTCTCGGAAATTCGCAGGTTGTCGTCTCTACTCACAACCCGTGGTTCGTGTCAGGTGAAGGGTTCGAAGACGTTCGAATGGTCCGTAAAGACACTCACAGCCCGTGTTCATCTGTCTGTCATATGTCGTTTACGGAAATAGCCGATGCCGTTGCCGCTGCTACTGGCGAGCTGCCTGCCAAACCTGAAGGAGCTCTTGCTAAGGTGCATCAGGCTTTGCAACCAGCCCTTAATGAGATGTTCTTCACGCGTCGGCTCATTCTAGTCGAAGGTCTTGAGGACGTAGCCTACCTACTTGCCTACTTCAATCTTCTCGACCAGTCAGACGAGTTTCGACGGATAGGATGTCACATTGTCCCGGCCAACGGAAAAAGTGAGCTACTAAGGCCCTTAGTAATCAGCAAGCATATGAAGATTCCTACCCACCTCGTTTTCGATTCTGATGCGGACAAACCAGATAAGAGTGGCAGCAAGGCAAAGCATGAGAAAGATAATAGAGCGCTGCTTTCTCTTGTCAAAACACCAGAGGAAAGCCCATTCCCTCACGCGACAATATGGGGGAAGGGCTTTACTATGTGGCACTCAGATATTACTTCGATTATCGAAGAAGAGATTGGCAATGAGGCATGGGCGAAGTACCGCGGAGCAGCAGATAATCTCTACGGTCATGCTGGTGGTCTAAAAAAGAACTCTCTCCATATAGGGGCGAGTCTTGCCTTTGCATGGGACGACGGGAAACGTTCCAGCAGCTTGGAGCGCCTCTGTACTGAAATCCTCGACTTCAGAAACGTCATTCCGTTTGGGTAATCGCCATCTTGCTATGCGTGTCCGGCGTTGATGCCCCCCATCTACGCGTTAGGAATGAACCTATGACAAGAGATGAAATGCTTGAGGAAATTTCCCGAATTCGAGCAAGTATCAGATCTGCTCGTGAAGCAGAAGGACAAACGACACGAATGTATCCGCCAGATGGTGCTGGACACGGGTACCGGGGACTAGGTCAAAATCACCCCGCTGAAAATTCTACGACGATACTGTCACTCAAACAGGGAAGCTTACGATCAGTCATGCCATCTGGCTCTATCACCGCTTCTGCCTTAGTTTTCGCGAGATGGGGGATCTTCTCGCTGAGCGAGGCATCACGGTCACCTATGCGACTATTCGACAATGATGTCAGAAGTTTGGACCGGAATACGCCCAAAGACTGAAGCGCCAACAAGGACGTCGAGGCGACACCTGGTACTTAGACGAACTGTTCGTAACCATTCAAGGGCAGCGGCAATATCTTTGGCGAGCTGTTGATCAGGATGGAGATGTCATTGATATCCTGGTCCAGCCCCATCGAAATCAGTGCGCAGCGGAACGCTTCTTCCGTCGCCTCTTGAACAGTGAGGGAAGCGAGCCCCGGTGGGTGGTGACAGAGAAGCTGAGGAGCTATGCCGCCGCACACCGCACGGGAATGCCCTCGGTGATTCACGACACCCACCGCTACGCGAATAACCGGGCAGAAGTCTCGCACTAACCCACGCGACAGCGGGAACGTTCCATGCGACAGTTCACATCCCCGACTCAAGCGCAACGATTGCTTACGATACATGGACTGACGCAGAATCTCTTTCGCGTAGGCCGTCACCTGTTGCAGGCCGTCAACCATCGGAGGTTGCGCGCTCGTGCTTTTCGGACTTGGAATGCGGTAGCCTGTGCGTGATAATTCTATAACTGCCCCGCCGACCGGTCCTGTTGCGTTCCACTTGGGCTAAGTTGACAGTACCGGTCCTTCCTATGCCACGGCGGAGTGGTGCTGTTCGCAGTGTGCCAGGCACGCGTCGAGGGCGATGAGATAGTACTCCAGCCCACGTTTGGCAGCGGCAAACGCTTTTGCCCGCATCTCGGTGGTGGTGGCGCACAATTTGATGAGCTCCATCGCTTCGTAGGGATGCTTGTCATCATACTTGGCATGAGCATTCAGCCACACCATGGTTCGTCGGGTGACAGACACTTGCCCTGTTTTCCCATACGCTTTCGACTTGGTCGATAACGTTAATGGTCCATTCCCCTGTGGCCCATTCCACCGCGATGTTGGTGGCCGCAATCCCTTCCACGAGCGTGCCATAGGTGTTGATGTACCACAGATAATAGTTGATGGCATCCACGGCCGGGCTCGGCGTGGCGTGGCTGAGGGTCTCTCGCGTACAGCCGAACCCTTCGGCCCAATCACACCACCAATCAGCATGATTCTGCTCAACACGGAGATTCTTGATGAGCCAATGCCGCGCTTCCGCATGTCCGGGAAACGTCAGTGCATACGTCTTTCTGAGGTTGAGCCCCATATATTTCGGAAAGTTCTCCACGAGGGGATAGAAGCTCATCAACGCGTGGCGTAGCCCCTCAATCCCGATTGACGTCGTCGCGATGGCCTCAAAAAATCGATGGTGGACGACCTGCTCTTTCAAGGGGGTCAGATCTGACCAGAACTGCGTCGCCCACGCGTCGTGTGGGGTGAGCTGTAGGGTATGTCGTGAGGGCGAGTATGGGCGCATGGCAGACGTCATCCCACGCTCACAGGGTGTGGGGCAGCCCCTGCGGCCTGAAGTGCATCTGTTTCAGATGCAAAGATGGGAATCAGCGTGTGGAGGTTACAGGATTCCAAGGCGACTCTGACTTGCGTTTGGGGTTGGACAATACTCACCCGACAGTGATTCTTTTTAAACCGCTGATGGGTCAACACGATCAACCCTATCGCCATGCTGTCCAGGAAGGCGACCTTGTCTAAATTAAACACGAGGTGCGCATCCGGAATGGCATTGGCCGCATCAATCGCCTCTTCTACGGCCCGGCGATGCATCATGGAAAAATCACCTTCGAGATCTAAGACGGTCATCGTCCCACGCACTCGGCTCACAACTCGGAGTTCTTTGTCTTTGGCAATGCGCATCGTGATATTTCTCCTTCCAGGGTGAGTAAATAAGAGGGCAACCTTTGCCCTATCGGTCGCCGGAAGGAAATCTAGATAGCCATGTTGGCTAAATGTGTGACCACAGAAGGTTCTTGAAGGAATTTTCTGGGTGTTTTCCCTCAATCATTAAGTTTTGGATGGCTGTCACCGATAACGGCGGGGCATGAATGATGTTGCCGTCTCACAGCGTCAAATCGGAAACACCCTCATTCTCGACCTTACGGGAAAACTAACCGCTACAGCCACAACCATTGCGCAGCAAGCCCTGGAGACGGCAATGAACCGTGGTGAGCACATTGTGGTGAATTTACGCGGGGTGGAGTATATGGATCGTAGGGGACTCGACATCTTGGTGCTTACCTCTCAACAAGGACGTAAGAAAGGACGACGGCTGAGTCTCGTCAACCTACATCCCTACATTAAGCGAGTCTTTGAGTTAGCGGATGTCTCTCGTATCATGCCCGTCTATGAGACGGAGACTGCTGCATTGGCCGCCGCCGCCCACCCTATCCCGTAGGGTAAGTGGCTTTCCTCCCGAAGCGTGGTGGCGGAGGCTAGTGGCCGTTCAGTCACACCACTCCCTTTTTGAACAACATCTTTGAAATACAGGGTTGAGGGATCAACCCTGATGAAGCAAGAAAGAACATGTGTCCAGTTGTTTCTTAATGAGACAAAACGAGCGTGTGTTCTAAGCCACTCGGTTGGTGTGCACAAGCCGAAAGTTGCTCTCACAGACAGTGTCAGAGCGAAGGAGACTCGGCGCCTTCACGTTTCGCACCTATCAGTCACAAAACACCTTCTCTGCGTGGGGATCTGCTTCGCTTTTCGGGCCAAAGGTGAAGCGGGATTGTGACATGAAGCAATCTGGACAACGGTGCAGCGAGGAGTATTACGTCACTACCGTGGGCAGGAGCGCCTCAACGGCTTTCAGGATCTCCGCCTGCCCAAAGGGTTTGGTGAGCGTCAGATCCGCGTGCATATCCATGGCCGCTATCAGATACATATAGTGGAGTTCGCGGCTTCCGCCTGAAATGGCGATGATCTTCACGTGAGGCCAATCGTGTTTGATGGTCGTTATGACATCGAGCCCATTTTGCTCTGGCATCATCATGTCCGTGATGAGGAGATCTGGGGGCGTCGCACAACATTGTGAGATTCCTATCGCGCCATTGGCAGCCTCCTGAACTTCATGGCCAGCGTGTTCTAACGTGCGGGTCAGAAAATCCCGAATGTCAGGATCGTCATCAATAATCAGAATCTTGGCCATCCGTGTGTTCCCCCTATATTAACAAACCGGTGCCGATACGCCCGTGTCTTGAGAAAGGAGTGCGGCCACCGCCTGCAGCAGTGCCGCCTGCCCAAAGGGCTTCGCCAGGGTGCGAACCGCGCCAAAGTCCGTCGCCGCTGCAAGATACTTGTCAGGTCCAACCTTGGTATTTCCCCCAGAGATCGCCAGGATCTTGGCCTTCGCGTCCTCCTCTTTGAGATCCGCAATCATCATGAGGCCCTCTTTGCCCGCCATCAGGAGGTCCGTAATGACCAGATCGGCGGGGTGAGCGCGATACAATGCGAGCCCCATCTCCGCATCGGATGCTGCCCGAACCTCATGGCCGACATGTTCTAACGTGCGCGTCAGAAAGTCACGAATATCGGGCTCATCATCAATAATCAGAATGCTAGCCATCGACGATATGTCTCCTCCATCTCTGGGAGATATCGGTAGTTTGATTGAGAAACTGAACCCTCACCCCTTTCCCTCTCGCGGATGATGCGAGCTGATGAGATCGTGTGGTGAGTTGAGGCCAGGCATTGTGCCGGCAACCTCACTAGGAGCATGGATCTCTCCGGGAGTCTCTCACTCTTGCGTCCGTCTAATGGCCGCCGCCAGCTTGGGAACAAGCAACGGTTTCATCACACACTCCCGAATTCCCATCGCGGTCATGGCCGCAG
>JAJDBL010000429.1 GCA_029261375.1 Nitrospirales bacterium | reverse complement strand
CATCGCACCCGATGGCAACTAGAGCCAATTATTGATCAAGAGAAATGGGGACCAATAGCCTGGATGGGTATACGTGGGATCTTGCATGACATCGAGTTGCGCACGTTGCAGCGCGACGGCTTTTGTGAGCGTTGGATCTTGGAGTTGTGTGTAGAACTCACTGACCAAGGTTGATGATGCGACATCGTTGATAAACCACAGGGTTGCGAGCGCACTTCGCGCACCTGCTTTTACGGCAACTCCTGCCAGTCCCAGGGCTGCTCGATCGTCTCCTGCCGCCGTTTGACACGCGCTCAACGTTAGGAGGTCGAGGGGCGATTCTCGAAATTGGAAGAGTCCAATCATGCGATCGAGCTTGTCCATCGTGAGCTTTTCATCGAACGCTAGTAGAAATGAATTCTCCACGTCGCTGTTAAATTCCCCGTGTGATGCGATATGTACAATCGTGATGGGTTCCTCCTGCATCTGTCGTTCCATGCTTGCGACGAGAAACTGATCATTCATCAACACCTGCCCCCCAAACAACTTCTGAATGTTCCCCAATTCATCTTCCACGTTGGGCAGTGACGGAAACCCCTGCACGGATTCGCTGAGTCCGACGGAAAGCAAGCTGAGATTTTCGCGGTTCATGGGACGAGGATCGGTCAAGGTCAATCCTGGCGTGGTGGCGAGCGCATACTTCGCAATAAGGAAATTCGTTCCGTCGTGCAGTGGCGCCATCGGAATCGTCCGTAGCGGGCCATCAGGGACGAACACCAGGGTGTGAACCCCGTTGGTTTTGAGATCCCGTTCAAGCGGGCGAATGATCCAATCATAGAGTTGTCGTGCGGGATGCAGATATTGGTGTGTGGTCCGTTTCTCTAGCAGATGCCGAAATGTCCGAATCTCTTTCGTCAACTGTTCCGCACTCACGGGAACGGAAAATCGTTTTAACCCACTCGCAAACCCAACGAGCAACTCCAGGCGATCGGGCAAGATAATGGGATAGACCACAGCAGTGGCTTTGGATACGGTTTCGAGCGGCGTGATGTGCGCGCGGGTTTCCTGGACACAATCATCACGAAAGTAATCTTGCAGCTCTGCCGACTTGAATTCCTCAACGGTGTTTCGTGCCTGCACCAGCAGCGCGTCGCGCTCGTCAGGATTCTGTTGCGACGCCGAAAGGTGAAGCAACACGTCCGTTAATTCAAAGAACAACGGTCCGACTGACTCACGAAATGAGCCCTGCTCACGACTGGAGGCAGCAATGAACTCGTGGCGAATTGGCTGAAGCGTCGCGACGGCCCGACGATAGGCTAAGCGAGCGTCCTCGATCTTCCCTTCGGTCTTGAGCAGACGGCCAATCTGCCACTCCCAGCGATACAAGGATTCCGGCGCGTTGACCTGTTGCGCTGCATGCAACGCCTGACGCGTGAGGATCAGCGCGTCCGCGGTACGGTTTGACAACTCGTAGAGATGGCCTAAATGACCAAGCGCGTACGATCGTGCACGTTGATCATTGAGGCGCGAGGCAATGGCATCCGCAGCTTGGAACGATTCAGCCGCTCGACGAAGCAGCGCCTCGTGTCTCAATGGCAGATGGGACCTCAGATCGTTCGACGCAACTCCAATACTGATTAGTACATACGCTTTGTCATGACTCGCGTGTAATGACCGACTCTCTTCGAAGGCCTGATTCAAGAGATCCTGTGCTTTTTTCGGGTTGCCATCGCGCAGATGGGCGGTTGCCGCGTTCACTGTCGCGGTCACCAGCAACAGCAATTTGTCGGTTTCTCTCGCCAGTCGAACAGCTTCGCTAAACGACGTGATTGCTTCTGGAAGCCGCTTCTGCGAAATCAGCATTCTCCCCTGTTCATTGAATAGCGATGCCATGCCAAACGCCTGTCCTTCAGTTCGTGCAAGCGTGAGAGCCTCGTCAATTTGCTTCAATGCGTCATCTGATTGGCCTAGCGCAAAGACGGTATGTGCCAGTTGGCCAAGAATGATGACCCGCTCACGCACGCGGTCAGGTCCTGCAGACAGCCCCAGTGCAACATCGAGGGTAGTTGCCGCCTTGGTGTAGTGTCCGAGAGACTGGAACGCTTCAGAAAGGTGTATTAACGCGTCGATCTGTTCGTTGACCTGTCCTTTTTGCTCAAACTGCCGCGCAGCATCCATCCACGACATCGCGGCCTGCTCAAACGATCCCTGCTGAAAATACGCCACACCCTGCGCAAATGTGCTGGCTGGATCTGCAGGCTCGGCCGCAGTGACCGCAGTCGGCATATTCCAACTCGAGAACAGAGCAATGAGGAGCAGGAAGAGATAGGTGGCGTGAGATCGAAGCATGGAAACTCAAATTCTATAGGGGACCAAGGAGACACGCAAATTAGTGCCCCCTTCTAAGCATGCGTGATACATGTCACGCATGCTTGCTGAGGCACCGGGTATGATGGCAAGGAACATGAACAACAAGTTGCCGAAACGTACATTCAAACCATCACCGAAAGGTCAAGTGATGAAAAACACGCACATACTGCCAATCGGGTTTCTCGTCATTGTACTAAGCGTTCTGCTCGCGGCAACAGCACATGCTGTCCCCCTCACGATCACCAACGCGGGATTTGAAGATACGACAGGACAAGTGGTCACTAACGAATTCACCTTCGGTCTACCGACAGGGTGGAACACCTATGACCCCAGCACCATTATCGGTAATGCGAATGGCAGCAATGGGATTTTTCTTGGAACCCTTGAGCCAAACGGAACGGACTTTTTCAACACCACCGCTCCCGAAGGGAACAAAGTCGCCATTCTCTTTGGGTTTAATGGCACTGCATCAGTAGGAGCAGGCGAATACGGAATTGAGCAGACCTTGGGAGATGTGCTTCAAGCCAACACCCAGTATGACTTGAGCGTCGAAGTCGGCAACATTGGGTCGGGGGTCGACATCAACGGACAAAACTTTGACCTCTCTGGATTCCCCGGATATCGAGTAGAACTACTAGCTGGCGGAATGGTCATTGCCGTGGACAATGATTCACTCCCTATTCCAGAATTTGAATTTTCAACATCCCCTGTCTCATTCACCACCGGCGCAGCGCACGCCCAACTCGGCCAATCGCTTGGCATCCGCTTAGTGAATCTGAACACTCATCAGGGATCAGAGGATATTGAAGTCGTCTTTGACAACGTTCAATT
>JAJDBL010000428.1 GCA_029261375.1 Nitrospirales bacterium | reverse complement strand
GGGTTTCGAGTCATGATCTGATGCACGCGCTTTTTTAAGGTGCCGACATCGCGCTCGGTCTCTGAGTTTGTATTCGCGAAGGGGCTGATGTGCTTGAGGAGATCACGATCTGAAACGATGCCGACCAGTTCGTACTGGTCCACGACAAGCAGATGATGAAACGATTGTGAGTCAAAAATCTCGCGAATCCTCTGGAGCGTATCATCCATTTCGACCGTAACGACCTTCGTGGTCATGATCGATTCGACAAGCATCGCGGCACCTCGCTGTGTGGGCAATTAATGAGAATTTCGGCGCAGCATGACATGTTTGCAAGAGATTTGCCACTCATTACAACACTGTCCGCTTGAGTCTCAGCGATTCGATAAAGAGCCGTTGAGTGAGGGAAGCACGTTCTCGTGCTTCGCGCCATCCGGTAGTAGTCTTGTGGCTATGTGTGCTAGGAGGGGTGTTCAAAAAGGTGGTCTAGCAAGGCCGTAGGGACGTTGGTGCGCGGAGCGTACCCGGAGGTACGTGAGCACGACAACGGACCAAGCACCCCGCTGGTGGCCCCTTCGGAAAGACTCAGGGCATGCTTTTTCAACGCCCCAGCCGGTGTCTCAGAGAGATTGAGCGGTTAGATATCCCAGCCATGCAGCCAGCAATCCGAGAATGACCTGCGCCGCCACATTAGCGATTGCACGCGCAATATCGGATGCCTGCATCAGATTCAGGGTTTCGTAGGCAAACGCCGAGAATGTCGTAAAGCCTCCCAACACGCCGACCAGCAGGAAGAGCCGCTGTGATGGCGTAAGGATCTCGCGCAGTTCCAGCAGTCCGGCAACGAACCCAATGGCCAGACACCCGATCACATTGACCACGAGCGTCCCATATGGAAACGTGCTGAGTGGAAACAGGCGTTGGACGAGGCCGGTGGCCGTAAAGCGCGCGGCGGATCCTATAAATCCGCCTAATCCGACAATGATCGCTTGGCCTACCAATGATCCAGACATGCGTTATGTCACGCGATGAGGGATTCGCATGCCCCTGTGGCTAGGCAATACGTTTTCCTTGAAGTCCCGTCATGAAGGCATGAAGGGGTAGCAAGGCAAGCTGTTCATAAAGGCTCATAGAATCCCAATGGTTGTAGGCTTCTCTGAGAACGCCGTCAACAATTCGTGCAAAGACGCTTCCGGTGATGGTAATGGCCTTTCCCGTCTTCTCGCTGTTTGCACGAAGGGTGCACACGACGGAGATCCAGTCATCCGATTCGCCGCTCTTTTCAATGGTGATATCGATGTCTGAAAGCAGGGCGCAGACAGCCTGGTGGAAGGGCTTGAATTGTTCGGGGCCAACCAGCGCAGTTGGACCGAACCCTTGAGCCAAGCCGTCAGGAATGAACAGTTCATCAATGGCTTGGGTATCTTCCTCGTTCCACACACGTCGAAACCACGTTTCAAGCACAGGGCGTAGTGGTGGCATCTGAGGTCACGTACCTCTGCGCGATGGGTGAAGGGACACCCGTGGTTGTATGGCTTCGGTGGTTGACAACTGGCTATGCGTGTTAATGGGTATGTCTTCAGTCATCATTCAAGGTCCTGTCAAGCGGCCGCGAGCGCTCTCGTGCTCTCCGCCCACCGGAACCAGCTCGCTCGCGTTCCCTAACCCAAAGGGAGGCATCCCACTATACATCGTCTCGTACTCACCGGCACGGACTTGATAGGTTTCATGCCAGATCCCAACATCTCCGCGGCTCTGTCCCAGACGTGTGTTGAACTCAACCCAGGCCGGCCAATGCAGATGATCATGACTGCGCGCATAGCGTTCGAGGTGATCGAACGAACGCCAGTATTGGACGATCACGCGTGGGCTCATGATATGCCCTAAGAAACCACTTTCCGGCTGAGCTTCAAGCTCCTTGATCATTCGCGGCATGGCAAGAAAAACCGGAAGCCACTTATGGATCTTGAAGAGTGTGTTGATCCGCATGCCAATCAGAAAAACAACAAAATCGCCATCGATGTGGGCGGCCATCCTCTTCGGTATGATTTCGCTCATGGGCATCCCTCGCAACGTAGAATGTGGATCAGAATTGTAACTCTTTCAGTGGAAACATGGCGGTGAACGACCATCATTGAGTCATAAACGAGCAATAACGTGCATGTGTTCGGAATTCTTTACACTTTCGTGAACGTTACTAACATATTGTTATTATTGATGAAACACGGGAAAAAGCGCCTCAATCCGAAAAAGTGTTCGGAAAACCTTACACTTTCGTGCACGATCGTAAGTATATGAATTAACGCGGTAATCATTACATTTTGGCGAGTATGACCCAAGAAGTGTAAAGATATCTTTACACTTTCGTGCACGATCATATCCCGTAAACCACCCAGCGTCGGACGCGTGTTTTCGACAAAAAACGTTAAATATCAACAAGTTGACAAACCTGTAGTGACGTATGTCACGCCTATGGCATAGAAATTGCTTACCTTATTTGGTGGCTATGCTTCTAGTTTTGTCTTGGGTGACATGTTTCCGTAGATTCTGAATAGAAGAGGCAGAAAACCAAACGATCACACGTCAGGTAAGGGAGGTTTGGATAGTATGAAAATACAAAAGACAGTTGCATGGTTTGGGGCAGTTGCACTTGTGGTGGGATTGACGGTGAGCGTTGTCCACGCGGGGCCGATCGGGTATACGGATCGGGCCACGTTTGAGGCGGCCATCTCGGGCAGCACCACCGAAAGTTTTGAAGGCGAGACGGCGGGAACCGTCGTCGGCACGGTAGGGGATATCACCTTTACCCCAACGGGTAGTCTTCCCGGCGCGGGGATCGACCTCACGGTCAATACCGGGAGCACGACGACCACCGGGGTGAATTACTTAGGCACCTCGGATGCGGGAATCTTTCAAGGCTCGGGCGATGGGTTTGACATGACCTTTGCCTCCGATATTGAAGCCATTGGCTTGAATTTCATCACGCAAGACGCCCTGTTCGACGGCGATCTCAGCCTGACGGTGGGCGGGACCACGGTGGACTTGGTCGCGACGATCATCGACACCTTGGCGGATGGGAGTGACGTCTACTTTTTAGGGCTGACGGATGACATGACGGCGTTCTCCACGGTGAGCATTAGCGCCATCGATTGCGGCGGCTGTTTTCTCTTCAATGTGGATGACATCACGACGGTCGCGGCCTCCGCTCCCATTCCCGAACCCACGACGATGCTCCTGTTTGGCAGTGGGCTCCTCGGCTTGGTTGGCTATCGGCGGTACACGACACACAAATAACATTCAGACCGTCTCACTAAGTACACACGAATGTGATGTTCGGTGATCCTCTGCGCAGGTGGAAGGAGAGATCCTTCCACCTCTCTGCTGCTCAACACAGAGATGGATTCCAGAAAAGTCCCCTCTTCTTGGAAGATATAGAAGAGGGGACTTTTCTGTTTCATGGAGGCCTCGATCGATAGAACGGTGAGGGTCGTGCGTTCAGGATGTCACAACGTATTCTCCAACTCCTGACGACGAATGACTCATCATCACACACAACACGCACGCATTCATTCACCGAAAGGAATCCATCATGCAAACACGATTGAGTTCACAATCCATCCTCACCGGCGGTGCAGTGTTGCTTCTGTGCCTGGTCCTGGCCGTCCCGGCGATGGCCCAACGCCCATCACTCTCGGGGCTGCAAGTGCAGGTTGATGGGAACGCGGCCCTCATCGCCTCGCAGACGGCGTTGATTGCGACCTTGCAAGCGGATTTGGCCGCAGCCCTGGCCACCATTGCCACCGTGCAAACGAGTCCGGTCTTTGACCTGGAAGGCTTGGTCACGGTCGATGATACGAACACACTGGAGGGCGTGGCACCGCCACACATCATTTTCGAAGGGGCCAACATCCATGTCCGCAGTGGGTCGGGGACCACGAGTGATGCAGGAAACCTCCTGGGTCTTGGCAACCTGATCATCGGGTATAACGAACCGAGTACATTCGGCACCGACATCGACAATCGTGGCGGTTCACACAATCTCGTGGTTGGACCACAACACCAGTACACGAACATTGGTGGGTTGGTGGCGGGCTTAGACAATAACGTGAATTTTCAAAACGCCAGCGTCAGCGGGGGCGCTCGCAACTCGGCCAGCGGCGTTGCTGCCAGCGTCAGCGGAGGCTCATTTAATTCGGCCAGCGGCTCCAATTCCAGCGTGAGCGGCGGCTTTAACAATGAGGCCAGCAGCGCTCATGCCAGCGTCAGCGGAGGCCTAGGGAACGAAGCGAGCGACAGTCACTCCAGCGTCAGCGGAGGCCGAAACAACCTGGCCAGCGGCAACGCATCCAGCGTCAGCGGGGGTGACGGCAACGAGGCTAGCAGCGCTCATGCCAGCGTCAGCGGAGGCTTCAGAAACGTGGCCAGCGGCGGCACATCCAGCGTCAGCGGCGGCAGAGACAACACGGCCAGCGGCGTTACTGCCAGCGTCAGTGGAGGGATCACCAACATGGCCACCGGCAGCCGCTCAAGCGTCAGCGGCGGCTCGAATCGCTCTGCCATAGGCGACAGGGACTGGGTAGCCGGGACTCTGTTCGAATCCGACTAACACAAGAAACCGCCACATACCCTCAAGCCCGGTGGCCTTGTGCCATCGGACCTAAGGGGCTCACAGAAGGCAAGATATAAAATAAGGGAGAGCAATCATGCAAACATCTACGCCATTCACTCGTCTCGGCACCAGCAGTCTCACTTCTACTGCTCTGCATCATCCTGGCCGCACCGGCCATGGCCCAACGCCCATCACTCTCGGCGCTGCAAGTGCAGATTGATACGCAGGCGGCCCAGATCGCAGCACTACAGGACCTTGTGCAATTCCTGTCCATCGAGCTTGGGGAGATTGACGGCCTCACCGGGCCACATATGATTATCACCGGGGCCAACGTACATGTGCGGAGTGGGGCCGGGGCGACCGATGACGGCGATCCCGGCGACGGCTCACTGTTGACGGGGCTCGGAAATTTCATCATCGGCTATAACGAACCCAACTTTATACCCGACGATGACACGCTGGCACGCGGAGGCGCTCACAATCTTGTCATTGGACAGCAACATCAATACCACAGCTTCGGTGGCTTGGTGGCCGGAATCGACAATGTGCTGCGGGGTCAGGACGCCACCGTGATCGCGGGCGTGCAAAATGAAGCCGTCGGCGACCGTTCAAGCGTCAGCGGGGGAGCAGGCAACCAGGCCACCGGCATTAACGCCACCGTCGGCGGAGGCTTCACCAACGAGGCGAGCGGCAGCAACGCCAGCGTGAGCGGCGGCCACCAGAACAGAGCAACCGCGAATGTCTCCAGCGTGAGCGGGGGATTCGACAACGAAGCCAGCGGCTTTCAATCGAGCGTGAGCGGGGGTGAAGACAACCGAGCCAGCGGCGTGAGTTCCAGCGTGAGCGGGGGCGAAAACAACTCGGCCAGCGGCGATCAATCCAGTAGCAGCGGAGGGATAAGCAACGTGGCCAGCGGCATTCAATCCAGTGTCAGCGGAGGCTCAGGCAATATCGCCCAAGGCAACATCGCCAGCGTGGGCGGGGGGAAATTAAACCTTGCTGGCGGGGGCAACTCCAGCATCAGCGGGGGCTTCCAAAACGCGGCCAGCGGATTTATTTCCAGTGTCAGCGGGGGCGGTAGCAACGTGGCCACCGGTATTCAGTCCAGCGTCGGCGGGGGCATTTCCAACGAGGCTAGCGGCTTACACTCCAGCGTGAGTGGGGGCTTCGACAACGATGCCAGCGGCATCTCGTCCAGCGTGAGCGGAGGCACCACCAACTTCGCCGAAGGCACCGAATCTACTGTAAGCGGCGGCACGAACAACGTAGCCGAAGGCGAGTTCTCCACGGTGGGCGGAGGCTTCGGCCGTCTTGCCCCAGGAATTGAAGACTGGCGGGCCGGCTCGCTGTTCGAAGATTTTTAGCCCCACGAGCCCCATATGCCCCCGAGCCTGATGGCACACGCCGTCCGGCTCGGGGTATCTTTTCTTCCAACTGTTAGTGCGGCGTGGGAGGAGGCGGAACCTAGGAGTCAGTATTCAAGAGTAAGGAGCAAGGGAGGAGTTTGTGTGGTCCCGTGCATTGCCATTCTGAGCCGGAGGCGAAGAATCTCTTTCAGAGAGAGGTCCTTCGTTACATTCAGGATGACAACCGAATGAACACGTCGTTGTCATTTCGACCCCATTCGCGGAGTTTACCCTGAGCGAAGTCGAAGGGCTCAGGGCAGGCTCTGGGAGCAATCGTGGCGTAAGTGGAAGAGGTGTGCACGCAGCGTCGGATGACAACGCGACCGTCCCGTTCGCTGTGTCACGTAGCCGAATCTGCCCAGTGTGATGTTGAACGCCAAGATCCCTCATGTGCATTCGGGATGACAACAAAGGACATGACACGACAATGAATTCTGAGTCTACCCTTTTTAAAAGGGGACGCGAAGCGGGGGGGATGACGAATCCAGAGTTCAAGACGCGCAGGAGTGAAGGCACCACGCTTCTGCATTCTGACTTCTGACTACTAAATTCTCAATCATCATTCATCAAGACGCATTCACAACCAAGAGGGGAGTTAAAGATGCACAAAACACACCGTTTCACCCGAGCCGTCACCACACCCATCATTCTGATCGTGTGCCTCGTCATGGCCGCACCTGCCATGGCGCGGGAATCGCTGTCGTCGTTACGGAACGATCTGACGAGTACCCAAAATCGCGTCGGGACGAATTCCAATGACATCGCGACCAATACCGCAACAGGCGCGGCCAATGCGGCAGGCATCGGGAACAATGAAGGCAATATTAGAGGCAACACGATTGACATCACGGCATTGCAGGGCTCGTTAGCGGCCGCAGAGACAACCATCTCAACGTTGCAGGGGGCATTAGCCACGGCAGAAGCCACCATTGCCACGCTTGTCGGGTTGCCGGCGCTCGTCGTGGGTTTGCAAGCGCAGATTGATGCGATCCAACCGACGGACGTGACCGCCTTGCAGGCCCAGGTAGATGCCATCGAAGCCAGTCCGGTCTTTGACTTGGAGGGGATTGTGACGGTGGACGACACCAATACGTTACAGGGTGTCGCCCCACCCCATGTGCTGTTTACGGGAGCGAATGTGCATATCCGGAATGGAGCGGAATCCACCACGATTGCCCAGAGCCTTGGGAATCT
>JAJDBL010000427.1 GCA_029261375.1 Nitrospirales bacterium | reverse complement strand
CGTCACGTTGACGTCATAACCGCTGGGCGAAAAAAATAGTCCTTTCCACTCCAGCGTCATCTCATCCCCACAGTGCACACCAACACGTGTTGGTAGCGACGTCTCGGGGTGTATGTGATTAAAACGCTCGACCTCCTCGATGAGTTCCAATGCTGCCTCACAAGCCTTCCGGCGTACATCGACCGTGGCATCTGGGCTTGGCCACGTTGCCATCATCGCGTCACCCGACTCGAGGGCAGACGGAATCACTGCCCCATGCCGCTTTGCCGGAGCACTAATCAGCGGGAAATATTGCCCCATGAGCACGGCAAGTTGTTGAGAACCTAGTGCTTCAGATAACGCCATATATCCCTTGACGTCAGTCCGCAAACTCACGCTGGCTGGCACAAAGATATCGCCATCAATCCGTTCCCGAATCCGATCGATCAGTTCTTGCGCCATCCCGGCAGACATAATCGTCCTGATCGCAGTTTCAAGCGCTGCTAGCTCATTTCCTTTAGCTTCCAGCTGCTCCTCTTGTATGGCGTTATCCTCTTCAGTCATCCACGCTTTAAGACGTATCGTTCCATAAAGGATAAGCGGCATTTGCAGACCAAGAGGGGTTAAGACCGGAACCCAGAGAGCGCTGGTAACGAATAGATAATAGGCGGCTCCGAGATAGAGACCCGCCAACAAGATGGCCCCCATCCACAACCCACGACTCGAAGGGAAAAGATAGAGAGTGAGAGCAAGAAACATCCCCCACAACACCAGCATGACGCGTCCACCTTCGAGCGGATAGATCCGGCGTTGTTCAATGAGATTGGCCGTCATCGTCGCGGCAATCTCTACGCCACTCATGTGACCAAATGGCGTGAAGTAATCGTCCTTCTGTCTTGGCTGTACCTTGTCCGCGACGCCAACGAACACGGTCTTGCCATGAAGGTCGACCGAAAGCGGCGACGCCCCATCCCAATTCAACACCTCAGCATAGGACACCGTTGCAATCGTCCCAGCCGGTCCGTAAAAATCTACATACTGGCTGTCGAGCCCACTATATGCCTGAATCAAGGCCTCAACTGACCGTCGAGTGTCGGCATCGTGTGCCCACACCTCTTGATTGATCTCCTCTTGCATCCGGGGAGCCAACGTAGAGGAGGAGAGAAAAACCTCCCGTACTCGATCGGGCAAAGCCTGCATATCAAATACGGGTGTTGTGGCTTCAATGGGATCTGGAAGCATCCGTCCAACTTCGGAGTCGGTATGCATCGCGAGGCCAACAAACTCATCGTATACGTCTTGGAAAAAAAGCTGAAAACTCATGAATGGAAGCGTGACAACACCTCCTGCGCTGGGCATGAAGTTCCACGCTTGGTGAACAGTAGCGGATGACATCGGGACAGGAAACGGCGCCGTACCAGCCGCTGGATCCTTGAGCTTATCGAGAGGAAAGATACGCTCCACAATCGACAAGCCGTGCTTGATCTGAGGTTCAAGAACGTCGACAAGCACCACGTTCCCCGCATCATGAATCGCCATCGAGAGCAGGCGATCGGACTCACGATCGCGCGGAGCCCCAAAAAAAATGTCGAACGCGATGACCTTTGCTCCAAGCCCAACAAGATTCTCAACGAGACGCGCGTGCAACGCCCGATCCCATCGCACCAGCGTAATGGGCTGATCGAGCGCGTCCGCCGAGTCTCGATCTGCTGAAACAATCACGACGCCAGGAGGCGCCTCACGTTGGCCACGGAGAATAAAAAGGCCATCCAGCCCACCCGCCTCCTCCCAGGAGTTGCCGAAAGGAGTCAAGACAACGACCCAGCCTCCCACGCTGACGAAGAGAACAAACCCAACGAACCATCCGATCCGTTTCTGCCGGTTCGTAAGGACGGAAAGAGGTTGTAGCATGCGATTTAACATAGGCCGGCGCCATTGTACGTACTCAGGGGGACTTTGAGTATGTTGGAGGCACTCTCTATCCGGGGAAAGTCATGACGTGACGTCTGATGGCGATACCTCCGAAAGAGGTCATGCAATCTACATTTCATTGATAAATCGGCACGAATGGTATAGAAAGCCGATATAGCTAAAATAGATCGACCATCGTACGAGTTATGAAGGAGCTGTTCCCGTGACATTAAGCGAGCGCAGAAGGCTGCTGAGAAAAATCCCGCTTTTTTCCGAACTATCAGACGATGAACTGAACGTCGGGTTGGAGGGATCGACAGAACACACCTACGCCAATAAAACAATTGTCCTCCAGCGCGGGGACGAGGGTGACTATATGTTGGTTGTTCTTTCCGGAAAGGTACGGGTCATCATCCAAGGCGCAGATGGAAGAGAACTGATTCTCCGAGATTTCGGACAAGGGCATTACGTTGGCGAGCTGGCAGTATTTGATGATCTTCCACGATCGGCCACCATCCAAACCATCGAAAAGTCCACACTGTTGCGTTTGCAACGCAAACCTCTCATGAACCTGATCGAACAAAGCCCATCGTTCTCCAAAAAGATTATTGCGAACCTCTCGCGCCGATTACGAGAAACCACGGAGCAACTTCGGCAAAACGTCCTGTTCGATGTCTACGGCCGGATCATGCTTTCGTTGATAGAATCCGGAAAAAGTAACGGGCGCCGCGAAAATGACCAGCTCATCGTCCCAAAACCCCCAAATGTTGACTTCGCTAGCAACCTAGGATGCCGCTCGGAAACCCTAGGCAAAGCACTCAAAGACCTTGAAGAACTGCAATTTATTACGATTGATAAGACACAACGCACGATTGCGGTGGAAAAACGTGGTCTCGACGACTACTCCAGCCTGACCTAGATCCTGCCCCACTCACAATTTCCCTACGCAGCAGCAGGTTCGCTCTAACCGTAACAGTCCTCCTCGGTGCGCGACGACCTCAATGTAGTTGAAATACTCCTAACATAAGTTAAGTCATAAGATTGACCTGCATCAAGTTCGTGTACGTCTCGTCACGATATACTCCACACCTGAAAAACGAAGCGCAAGACAACACCGAACCGACGATAAAAATCGCAAAAAAGGAATAAAATAAACCATTGTGTCCAAAAGAAAC
>JAJDBL010000426.1 GCA_029261375.1 Nitrospirales bacterium | reverse complement strand
GCAGTTGATGGATCGGTATCAGCTAGATCAGGACATTTTTGATCGTTACGTCGAGTCTGAGTTTGATTTGTACGCAGATCTGGTTCTGAAGTACTCGGATTGGCCAACACATTCCTATGGGATTAAAAACATCGCCAAAATGGTTGGGTTCCGATGGCGGGATACGGATCCATCAGGTGCTAATTCCATTGCGTGGTACAACGAGCATCTTCAACATCCTGACGATGAGTCAACACTGAATCGTATCATTGCCTATAACGAAGACGATTGTCGCGCAATGATCGCAGTGAAGGACTATTTCGAAACACGTTCGGCAGGGTGAAGTTTGGGATCACCATTAGACATCTTGACCCTAGCACGATTGTCCGCTATCGTCGCCGCACCATAGTGTTTAAAGGCTGTTCCGGCCTATATCCGACATGAGGAGGTGACTGGGATGAGAGATCCAGAAGATGTCATGCCTGATGAGACGGCTGGCGCGATCACGCGTCGTGTATTCTTCTCCCGAATGCGGAAGGTGAGTGCGATGGTGGCGTTGGGATCCGTGCTCCCTGCTGGATTCGTGCAGCGTGCCTCCGCCTCCGAGTCAGCATCCATTCCCGGAAAAGAGCTGCTCATTGTTCGATCACCTCGACCCTTAAACTTGGAAACCCCTGCCTCGCTGTTCAATCGCTGGATCACGCCGAATCACCTTCATTTTGTTCGGAATCACGCGCCTGTGCCCAAGATCGCCCTCGCGGACTTTCGCCTCAAGATCGATGGAGAGGTTGACCGTCCTAGTGCCCTCTCGTTTGAAGACTTAATGCAGCTTCCACAAGTGACCCAGGTGTGTACTCTAGAGTGCGCGGGAAATGGACGCGCATTCTACAACCCGAAAACCCGTGGGAATCAGTGGGAAAAGGGTGCAGTTGGGACGGCACGATATGTTGGCGTGCGTGTGAAAGATGTGCTTGCGGGTGCCGGAGTCAAAGCGACAGCACAACACATGATGATGGATGGTGATGACATTCCCCCAACCCCAACGGCGCCAGATTTTATTCGGAGTGTTCCAATTGAGAAGGCACTACATCCGGATACCCTGCTTGTGCACACGATGAATGGTGCCCCACTTCCGCCGATGCACGGATATCCCCTTCGTTCCCTGGTTCCTGGCTGGGTCGGTTCTGCGTCGGTCAAGTGGCTGACGCATTTGTCTCTCATGTCGACACCGTTTCCTGGAAAATATATGACAAAGTCCTACCGGCTTCCCAATCTACCCATCGCACCGGGTACAGCAGTAGAGCCAAAGGATATGAGTGTGATCACCGAACTTGAGGTGAAGTCAATGGTGATCTATCCGACTGCTAACGCGACGTTGCGAGCAGGAGCAGTTCAAGTACGAGGTGCGGCATGGGCAGGGGAGGTGGATATTGCCACGGTTGATGTTTCAACAGATCTTGGGCGAACCTGGCACACCGCTGATCTCGGTTCCGAAACGTCTCCCTACGCGTGGCGTCTGTGGTCATTTCAGTGGACGCCTCCACGTTCGGGGTCCTACCTCGTCATGTCACGCGCAACGGATAGTCGAGGCCGCATTCAGCCGATCGCACAATCCTGGAACCCGAAAGGCTACCAGTGGAATGTGATCGACATGGTGCGCGTGAATGTGTCGTAACCCTGTGGGTTGCGTATCTGTGTCTTTGTAGTGTTTGTTGTGTGGTGCGCGATCCATCGCCTAGTACCGTTTGGAATTATGCTTGGCCTGCTATGGATCGTGTTCGTTGGAGCCTCTTTCCCACCACTGCAACAAGAGGGTGATGATCTTCCAGACGCGTCGGGTGTTGAACGTGTTCGGGACGTTTGTACACTCTGCCACAGCCTCAAGTTACTCACCCAGCAACGCCTCTCGCGTTCGGTCTGGGAAGAGGTGGTTGACGATATGATGGAGTACGGCGCGCCGCTTTCCGCCCAAGACCATCACGACATCGTGGATTATCTCAGTATCAATTTCGGACCCGAAGATACGGCGTACACCCACTCACCTATTCCGTAAGTCTACCCCTCAGGTCCCATCGGGGTTTTCCGGCGAAGCTCATGCTCGTGGAACCATCCTGTGGTAAATGTTCTCTCACTCATCACTCGACAACGATATTGTTTCGTGATGCCTCCTGCCCCCTCTGTATATGAGCGATCTAAAATCAGGAAAATAGAAGCCCCAAAGGGGTTGAGCAGATGCGTGACCGCATCGCCGAGATCGAACTTAAAGAGGATAGGAATTTCCGACGTCACAATGATAAGTAAATATAGTACATGTATCATATTTGTCAACCCGCTATTAGGTACATATGCAAAATTTTCATCTCTGGGTACCATGAGGCATGACGAAATGGGCACAAGCATTAGAGTATCTGAGGCTGCGTAAGGGATGTTCCAAGTATAAGCTGTCTCAGCTCGCCAATATGCCACGCGAGCAGTACAACAACATGATCAATCGTTCTCGACTGGGGCCAAGCGTAGAAATCCTCGATCGAATTCTGAAGGGGCTGGAATTTTCTTGGAGTGATTGGGCCAAGGCCTGCAATACGGTCGAACAGAATATGGCGAGCACCGCTGCAGAGAGAGCACCGGAGTATCGCACGCGTAGCACTGCTTCGAAGACGTCGACACGTCCACCCTCAAAAGCCAAAAAAACACCATCCACGCGTACAAAATCATAAGTTTATATACGTCTTCTGTGTTCTCAGTCTGTGGTCGTATTCGGAGCCTACGTGATTGCGTGTACTTTGGTGTCCCTGGAGTACACCATGATCGCGTCCTGAGCTAATGCCCGCAACCAGCGAATTTGTCGTATATGTCGTTGAGTTGCTGGTACCCTTGGCGGGGATGTCCCGCAACGCCGTGTGGGG
>JAJDBL010000425.1 GCA_029261375.1 Nitrospirales bacterium | reverse complement strand
AATGCCGGATATACGCGAGGCCTGCCCAATTGAATGAGGGCGCACTGCATTAAACCTCTCTCGCGCCTCGGCTGAAAAACCAGGAATGTCACTATAGTCGAAATCAGCTGGAATAAGCTGCTTCTCAATTTTTTTGAAGTTTTCTATCTGCGACAACTGCCGCTGAATATAGCCATCGTACTTTATACGATTGTCGATCTCTTCCCTTACGTCTTGATTCTGAATACGGTCGCCATCCAACACATCAAACATCATGCCATACCGCACCTCAGGTCGCTTCAAGACCTGAGATAGCGATGAACTTGGGGAAACCCCCATAAGACCATGCGCCTCGAGCGCTGTGCGATACGGAGAACTGGAACCAACGCGGGTGGACTCAAGCCAACCTAGTTCGCTATCGACCTTCGAGCGTCGCTCCTCGAGACGACGATAGGCGCCTTCAGAGACCATTCCAATACGAAACCCAGTTTCCATAAGTCGATAATCCGCATTATCATGCCTTAGTAGCAGGCGATACTCCGCTCGAGAGGTAAACATGCGATACGGCTCAGTGGCGTCCTTCGTGATGAGATCATCAATCATCACCCCGATATAAGCCTGCGATCTATCGAGAATCAACGGTGACTGCTCGTTAATCTTCAGAGCAGCGTTGATTCCCGCCATGATCCCTTGTGCCGCCGCCTCTTCATAGCCGGACGTGCCATTAATCTGCCCAGCATGATAGAGCCCATCGACAAGCTTCGTTTCAAGCGTCGGGTGCAATTGGCGCGGTGGGAAGTAATCATACTCAATGGCATAGCCAGGACGAAGGATCTTCGCATTCTCCAGGCCAGGAATACTATGGACAAACGCGACCTGGACGTCGATAGGAAGACTCGTTGAGATACCGTTGGGGTAAAACTGATTGCTCTCAAGGCCCTCCGGCTCAACAAATACCTGATGTCCTGTTCTATCAGGAAAACGTACCACTTTGTCTTCAATAGAAGGACAGTACCTTGGACCGATCGAGTCAATGACCCCGGTATACATTGGAGATCGATCAAGATTATCTCCAATAATCTTGTGGGTCTCTTCCGTGGTATATGTCAAATGGCACGGAAGCTGTGGAGTAGTAATCCGATCAGTTCTGAAGGAAAACGGCTTTGGAGGATCGTCACCTGGCTGAGGCGTCATCACATCAAAATTGATCGAATCACGATCTATGCGTGGCGGCGTCCCCGTCTTCAGCCGCCCAACCGCGAACCCAAGATCGCGCATACAATCAGAAAGAGACTCTGCAGGTGCCTCTCCAGCACGCCCAGACGGGAAATGATTGAGCCCGATGTGCGCCAATCCCTTGAGGAAGGTTCCAGACGTCATCACCACCGCCTTGGCGCCGAAATGTACTTCGTGGCCACCACCATCGCGACTAGTTAGTCCGCGTATTTTCGATCCTTTGACGATAAGTCGCTCAACCGTCCCTTCGCATATATCGAGACCGGGTTGTTCAGCCAACGTCACCTGCATCGTTTTCTTGTAGAGATGCATATCTGTTTGCACTCGCAGGGCACGAACCGCAGGCCCCTTGCTCATGTTCAACATCCGAAACTGAATTCCTGACCGGTCCGTGTTGTGGCCCATTTCTCCACCAAGTGCATCGATTTCTTTTACCAAGTGCCCTTTAGCAATACCGCCAACCGCAGGATTACACGACATCTGCGCGATTTTGTCGGCTGCCATCGTCAGCAGAAGCGTCCGACAGCCCATCTTCGCAGCAGCGAGCACAGCCTCACATCCTGCGTGGCCTCCGCCAACCACAATCACATCGTAGGTTTTATCAAAAGAAGGAAGGGTCATGGGAGTATGCTATTAGGTTGAAGGTTCTCGACGCAGGATTAAATCTAAGCAATCGATGCCTTCGGCGCGCTATAGCGGCATTCTGTCGCATCTTAATAGCTCCCTATCACTCTTCAACCTTCAGCCTAGACACCTGTTCAGCGAGCAATGACCGGGATTACCGCATTCAACGCATCACGACTTGCTGCGGGAAGATTCCCCTCAAGTACAATGGGGTCGCTCATAGGAACAAAGCGCGCGAGCTTAAAAAATGGCCGGTGGGTGAGGACAGCGGCGGCTTCGGTGCGCTTATCAGCCGTCAACTCCATCGTGTAGCCTGCGCCGCAGCGCCATTCCCACAATGAATGCCCTAAACACAAACAGATCTTCCGGTCCGCAATCTGGTGGTATCGATTGATCAAATTCTTCTTGTATAGATTGAGGTTATCGCCTTCCAAAATCATGGCAAAGACAAAATGATGACCCCACCAGAACAATGAACGAAACGTGAACTTTTCCGTTCGCGCGAAATGCCGTGGGAAGTCGAGGTATTGATATGGGTAGTCGTCCAGATGTTCCCCTTTCACAAATTGGAAGGCGGCACGCTCAAATCCAGTCGGGGAGAGAAGCTCCACATCCTGAAGCTCGGCCTGAAGCGAAACGTGGATCGCATCCAGGCTCGACCTAACCTTTCGCATAATCACAGCCTTGGTCTTGAAAAACGTGTCATCTCCTACGAGCGTCAGCTCCTCGGGGGTGAACACGTCAGACACAGCCTGCGTTGGAGAACTAATGATTTTCCTTAACGAGGTTCTTATTCCAAGCGGGGATTTCAACGACAAGATCTTTCGTGCCGTTGGGGACGCATTGACAACTCAGTCGTGACTGTAAGCTCACCCCTGGCGCTTCATCAAGCTGATCATACTCGTCATCCGTGCCCTCATTACACGACTCAATGCCCTCTTTCACAATCACGTGGCAAGTTGCGCAAGCACAGACGCCGCCACAGGCATGTTCAATGTCGATTCCAGAACCCAATGCAATGTCCAACACACTGCCGGGTAACCCAGTATGACAATAGGGAATTTTCGCAGGATTAACCGTAACCTCGACGCTCTCATCGGGACCAACAAACCTAATGGTATACGGCTGCGTCGCCGCTTCAATATCGCCTAGCTCTATATAAGGATTACTTCCACCCATGTCGTTACCGTCCTCTTCTTAGAATCAATCATCACATTCAACCGCATCCAAGCTGGATTCTGGCCGTATTATACATCGCATCGCACAGGAGTGAATCAGATTAAAAGACTGCATGCCAAAATATAATTCTCAAATCACGAAATCAGCCTATCCCCTTGCCAAAAACTCGCCTTTTGACCCATTCGAATTCAACGTGACCAACGCTGATAAACCTTCCCCGCGAACGGGAGGAATAGCATCGTCAGATAACCATAAGGCACCTGTATTTCTCGATGAACATGAGATGAACTATCTCGAAATGCGTGTACCACTACCAGACCCACCGACATCTCAGCCAAAAGCACATTTTCACACAATAGCATTACATAAACTTAGTTTATGTTTTTTGCAGCTATTAAATATGGGATATTTTTATAAATAGATTACAAGCGAAATAAAGTTTACATTAAGTTATTGTCCACCCCATATCAGAACGGAGGTGAGTGCATTGAGAGATATCAAGGTTATGTTTCGAATACTTCGTCGACGATTGGCGGACACCTTCAGATCGGATGGTCAGCTTCAACGCGACGATCAATGGCCAAAAGTGTTCAAGGCCATGGAGTATGCCAAGCGACGGCGATATGGGAGCACCCATTGAACCGCCCCAAGACTCACCTTCGATAGTTTACCTTCCCTCCATTTTCAAACCCATCATCCCCGCTTTAGGTCCTACTTCTTTCCCCCCACCTTTAACACGACCTCCCGTCGTTTCGTCCGCTCGCCTCTTGGACAAAAAACCTCTCCTAAACACACAACCAACGCTACAGCTAACCTTCACTAATTGCCCTATTGCCATATACATAATAATATATATATACTATGACGTATTACCTATGTCTTTGGTATTAAAAAAGAAACCTGTTCGCTCGTGTTTCTACCGACCAAATATGACTGAGACCGGCCACATGTTGAGTTATCCAAGAACAAGGCAGCGGTAAATCATGAGTGTCATAAAAAAAAAGGACTTCGAGAGCCCGAAAACGAGCCAGGACATCACGCCAGGTCGGATGCTCAAGGAGTTACGGGAATTGCGTGAATTGACACAGCAAGACCTCGCCGCGCAAACCCGCATTTCTCAATCCAACATCTCTGCTATGGAAAACAACGTAAGTCAGATCGGCCGAGACCGCGCGATAAAGTTGGCGAGAGTCTTGAAGGTACACCCTGCGGTGATACTGTTCCCCGACTTTGAAATACCTCGCAGTGATGCTTGATACTGGTCTCTCCTTGTCACCCCAACCCCGTTCGCGGGATCTACCGTTGGCGAAGCCGAAGGGTTCAGGGCAGGCTCGTGAGGAAGCTTCTCGCAGACAGCAGCGACTGATTCCTTAACAATAACAATCGAGATGCCGGTGTGGCGAAAATCAGATCGTTGCGCACAAACAAAACCGCCTGCCATCCCGAAAGACAGCACGCGGTCGCACACACTCGCTATCAAAAAAGTAGAGTGTCCTTTATGTGGTAAGTTTGTGCCTTCGGCGCGAGTAGATAGCCAGGCAAATGACCCCAGTTCCAAAAAGCAGCCAGGTGGATGGTTCTGGATTGACGATCGTATCGACGGATAACCGTGCAACTCGGAAGCCGCTCTGGACTCCAATGAAGTCGAAGACCTTGCCATTGGGCACGAAACCGAAGCCGTGAACAACCTGCGTCCCACCACCAGTATCGAAGTTCACTGTTTTAGCAAAGACATTATCAACATACAGGTCAAAACTTCCGCTACCGCCTTCCAAAACAACGCTATTCAGTGCAAGTACCGTTACCGGAGTAAAGTCGAACTCAAGCGATTCAGCGGGGTTTACCCTATTCCCTCCGGTTGAATCTCTAACTCCAAGACCATTCGCGCCGTTTCGATGAATGGTGGCGTCGGCGTCACCAGAACCCGTAATCACCACCGCCAACCCGCCTGATTGAACGGTTATCTGGT
>JAJDBL010000424.1 GCA_029261375.1 Nitrospirales bacterium | reverse complement strand
TGAAGACATCGGATTCGCTGCGATCGATCACCACCGACAGATTCGTCAAGCCGTTCCTGAAGTGATCTTCTGCCCGGGGAAAACGACTGAGCAAATTGTAGAAATCTCTATCCGATTGAGTCGCGAAGGCACGCCTATCCTCGCCACGCGCGCGACACCTGATGTCGCGCAGGCCTTGATAGAAACACACCCTCATACGACCTATGATGACCAGAGTCGTATCGTCGTGATCGGACGCGTCTCCAGACGGAAGACTGGAAACATTGTTGTGATCACGGCGGGCACCTCAGATATACCCGTTGCTGAGGAAGCAAAGATCACCGCAGAGGTGTTGGGAAGCAAGGTGAGCACCATCTATGACGTTGGTGTCGCTGGAATCCATCGCCTTCTTGATCGCTTACCTGACCTGACAAAAGCTCGTGTATTGGTCGTGATTGCAGGCATGGACGGAGTCCTGCCCAGCGTCATCGGCGGACTAGTCAGCCAACCAATTGTCGCCGTACCAACAAGCCAAGGATATGGCACGGGAAAGGACGGAGCCGCCGCGATTCTCACCATGCTTAACTCCTGCGCGCCAGGAATTGGCGTGATGAATATAGACAACGGCTTCGGCGCGGGCTGTCTCGCCCATCGGATCAACCAACTCGGCAAAAAATAGATGAAAACCGCCTACTTCGACTGTTCTTCGGGCATTAGCGGGGACATGATCCTTGGAGCACTCGTTGACTCAGGCCTTTCCTTACCCAAGCTCTCAACGGCATTGCAATGCCTTCCAATTAAGCAGTTCTCGTTGCGGAGAAAAAAGGTACGACGATCCTCCATTTCGGCAACGAAAGTTGATGTAGTCATTGGTGGTAATCCCAAGGCTCCGCGAACACTCGATGACATGACACAGATGATCCAAAAAGCCAAGCTCCCCCCTTTGATTGCCAAACAGAGTCTTAGCGTGTTCTCGCGTATGGCAAATGCAGAGGCTGTTGCTCATGGCATCACCCCAAAGAAAGTGGTGTTCCACGAGATTGGTGTCGTGGATACGATCGTTGATGTAGTGGGAGGTTTGCTCGGATGCTCTCTCTTAGGGATTGAACATGTCACCGCCTCGCCACTCAACCTTGGATCTGGATTCATCACGATCTCCCACGGCACACTTTCAGTCCCTGGGCCAGCAACAGTAGAACTGGTGAAAGGCATTCCAGTCTATACTTCCAGTGTCAATGCGGAACTGACGACACCAACAGGGGCCGCACTTATCACACAGATGGCACAGGCCTTCGGGCCGATGCCGGAGATGAGAATTCGCTCGACAGGACATGGCGCCGGGACGCGACAAACTCTCGATCGACCAAACGTGCTTAGGATTTTTGTTGGAGACATCGAAGACGTTGGCCAAAGCAAGAACGGGATCGGCCTATCTGATCATGCGGTCATGATCGAGACAAACCTCGATGACATGAATCCGCAGATATTTGATCTCCTCATCGAGCGACTACTCCATGGCGGGGCACTCGACGTCGCGCTCACTCCGGTCATCATGAAGAAAGGAAGGCCAGGAATCGTATTGGGAGTCCTCACACAACCAAAACATGTGGATGACTTGACGGAAATCATCTTCAATGAAACGACAACGTTAGGCGTGCGAACTCATCACGTCTCCCGAACTATTCTTGCCCGTGAACAGTCAGACGTGAAGACGAAATACGGACAGGTCTCTGTAAAGATAGCCCGACTCAAAGACGGATCTCAGAGAGCCTCCGTGGAATATGGTGATTGCAAGCACATTGCGGAACAGACAGGAAAGCCGCTTCGCGAGATCATGGATGAGGCTCGTCGGGCCATTGATCGCTCAGTTAAGACCACACCACCAAAACGTAGGACCACAAAGCGTGCCTAATCTCCCACTACTTGGAATTACAATGGGAGATCCTGCAGGGATTGGCCCCGAAGTGATCGTCAAGACTCTTACCGGAACGTCCGGAGCCGAGATCCGACAACACAATCGAGTGGTGGTCATTGGATCGTTTGCTGTGATATCGCAGATCAGCAGGATCCTCAATCTCCCATGTACGATCGAACGCGTTCACGAACTCGATACACACGAGACAGCAAGTGACGTGATCCAGGTGCTTGACCCGCCGCTCACCACCCCGCTGCCAGATATTGTGTATGGAAAGCCATGCGTTGCGAATGGTCATGCTCAAGTCGCCTACATTAAGGAGGCCACAAGACTTGCCATGACGGGAAAGATCGAAGCGGTGGTGACCGCGCCAATCACGAAGTCGGCAATGGCTATGGCGGGGTATGGCTATCCCGGCCACACAGAGTTATTGGCAGACCTCACCGGCGTTGTCGACTCTGGGGGAGAATCCGGCATGATGTTAATTGGGGGGCCGTTACGCATCATGTTTGTCACAACCCATACAGCCCTTGGGACCGTTCCATCACTTATTCAGATTCCTGCTGTAACGAAAGCTATTCGATTAGCTGATCTTGCAGCACGTGAGCTATTTGGAATTCCTAGTCCACGAATCGGCGTTGCTGCTCTCAATCCGCATGCCGGTGAAGACGGTCTGTTTGGGACGGAAGAAGTGGACGTGATTCTCCCGGCAGTCGAACAGGCGAAAAGAGCAGATATCAACTGTTCAGGGCCATTTCCCGCAGACACGCTCTTTCAGCGGGCGTCAAAAGGTGCGTTCGACGTTCTCGTCGCGATGTACCATGATCAAGGACTGATACCATTGAAGCTGGTTGCGTTTGGGCAGGCCGTCAACATCACCGTTGGATTACCCATTCTTCGCACCTCAGTAGATCATGGAACGGCATATGATATTGCCGGAAAAGGCCTCGCAGATCCTGGAAGCCTAATACAGGCCATCCATACGGCAACGACCATTCTACATCGTCAAACACTCGCAGCACCCAACACGAACTAACCTCAGGAGAAACACCATGTGCAGGACACGCATTTCCATTCTCTCATTGCTGATATTTTTTCTTGTTGGAGTCGCACATGCAGAGCATGAATTTACTGAGACTGGCCTCATCGTCCTAGCTGACTACGCGAAGTTTCCCCACGCCTGGAAAAGCCGCAGCGACCAACCCGCGATGGAAGATCTCTATACCATCAAGCACGATGACGAACGCCCGTACCTCACCGCAAAGATCGGCCCGCGTCCCCAACGTATCTTTAAAAAGATTTCCTGGGATCCAGTGACCCATCCCGTTATTGCATGGAAATGGCGGCTTCGTTCAATGCCGACCGCAGGAGACAAATCCGTTGCGGTCTATGTCTCCCTAGGAACTGACATCATCGGCATACCAAAGATTGTGAAATACCTATGGAGCAATACCCATCCAGAGGGTGCGGAGTTGAACGAGGGGTTTTTCAGACCTCATGAAGTCGTCGTGCAGAGCACAACCCAGCCCGTAGGTGAATGGATCACCGAATACGTTGATGCGTCAACTGACTACGAGAGATTCTTTCATATGGAGCCGGATGAGGTGGCCTATGGAGTGGGATTCCTGGTATCGCCTGGAATTGAGATCGACCTTTCGCCCATCGTCGCCCTTCCGAGACAATAAACAGAACAGGAGCCCGAAGGATGTTCAAAACGAT
>JAJDBL010000423.1 GCA_029261375.1 Nitrospirales bacterium | reverse complement strand
GTACACCATCGTCGCGTATGTCTCAGGTCATGCTCGATTCGCAGAGTACCTTTTCATTCCGTATGTCGAAGGCTCTGGTGAACTCGCGGTTTTCACGGGCGCGATGTTTGGAGCAAGTCTCGCATTTCTTTGGTTCAATACGTATCCCGCATCCATTTTTATGGGAGATGTTGGATCGCTTCCGTTAGGAGCTGCTCTTGGTCTCGTCGCATTGGTCAGTAAGCACGAATTGCTCCTGATCCTTGTTGGAGGGGTGTTCGTTATTGAAGCTATTTCCGTCATCTTTCAAGTTGCATCCTATAAGTCTCGTGGAAAACGAATTTTTCTCATGGCCCCGATCCATCACCATTTTGAATTGAAGGGTTGGGAAGAGCCCAAGATCGTGATTCGATCTTGGATTATCGCCATTGTATTTGCGTTGCTCAGTCTCAGTACACTCAAGCTTAGATAGAGATGATGGAAGAATGATACATAGTCCGGTCTTCACGGTGGTACTGGAATGAACACGCTCTCTGCCAAGCGCGATCTTTCCGGGAAACACGTCACGGTGGTGGGACTGGGACGGAGTGGGCGTATGGCGATCGAGTTGCTTGTGCATCTTGGTGCGCGGGTTACCGCCGTAGACGAAAAGCCACGTGCCGAAATGAGTGACGTCGCCGGTCAACTAACCGAGCAAGGGATCGTGCTGTACTTTGACGAAGACGCTCATTTGGGATTTGCGGAAGCAGATCTTGTTGTGATTAGTCCTGGTGTCCCATTCAGTTCTCCTTTTCTAGATGATGTTCGTCATACGGGAACTCCAATTATTGCGGAAATTGAGTTGGCGTTTCCATATCTTGAAGGGCGTCTAGTTGGCGTGACCGGAACGAACGGAAAAAGTACGACTGTCACGCTGGCGGGGGCGATGTTGGAGCAGGCTGGTATTCCGGTGCGCGTGGGTGGGAATCTAGGGATACCATTGTCTCAGATTGCATTGGACTGTTTGCGTAAACTGTCTCCTTCTCCCCAGTATGTCATCGCAGAGCTCTCAAGCTTTCAACTTGAGACGATTGACGCCTTTACGCCATGGCTGGCGGTGGTCCTCAATATCACCGGGGATCATATGGACCGATACCCGACGTTTGATGACTATGTCATGGCCAAAGCGAGGCTGTTTCGGCATCAAGACCACGACGATTACAGTTTGCTCAACGAGGATGATTCGGTGGTCAGGCCGCTCGGTTCGTTGGTGCTTTCGTCTCTGATGACGTTTAGTCGTGAACGTGAGGTCAACTCAGGAATGTATATCGATGATGGGCGGTTTATGTGGCGCGTGAAGCATCAGGCGATCGAAGTCTGTTCTCTTGATGAGATAAAGCTTCAAGGCGCCCATAATATTGAGAATGCCATGGCCGCAGCATCCATCGCATTATTGTGTGGGGCGTCTGTCGAGGTGGTACGCGGCGTGCTGCAAACATTCTCTGGTCTGGAGCACGCCTATGAGCACGTACAGGTTTGTCGTGGCGTCACGTTTATTAATGACTCCAAAGCCACCAATGTCGCGGCAACGACGCGCGCGCTGGAAAGTGTCGGCCACCCAATCGTGTTGATTGCGGGAGGACGTGATAAAGCCTCTGATTTTTCGGCATTGGCACGAGCCATTCAACGTTATGTCAAAGCACTTGTCCTGATCGGGGAATCTGGGGAGAAGATCCAGGCGGCTCTTGACGCCGAACACGGTCCCTCTCTTCCAATTTACTTTGGGGCTTCGCTGGAGTCGGCCATTCAACGTGCGCATCAGGAGGCAAATGCTGGAGACGTGGTCTTGTTTTCTCCAGCGTGTGCCAGCTTTGACATGTTTCAAGATTATCGGCACCGCGGCAATCAATTCAAGGAGGCTGTTCATGCCCTCTCGTGACGCATGGTTTGGCGGGTCGATTACGTCGCCATTGCAGGGAATGGACTCAGCATCTCGACGCGATGTGGTCGGGGATCAGTTACTCGTCGCGGTCACCCTCCTGTTGTTGGCGATCGGAATCATGATGATGTATAGCTCGAGTGCACTCCTCGCTCAGCGACGATATGACGACGCAGCATTTTTTCTGAAGCGGCAGATCGTGTGGATTCTCGTTGGCGTATTCATGTTGTACATAGCCTCACGTTTCAATCATCGTCTTTGGCCCAGAGTGATTGGTCCACTCTTGTGTCTTGGAATTGCTCTTCTCGCGATTGTCTTATTCTCACCTCTCGGAGATCCAATTAACGGCGCACGGAGATGGCTCCGATTGGGAGTTGTCACGATTCAACCGTCTGAGCTGATTAAGGTCATGCTCGTCATCTATCTTGCGTGTTACCTCGCAGGACGGGGTGAACGTATTCGATCCTTTACGCAGGGTACGCTTCCAGCCGTACTTGTCATTGGTGTGTTTGTTGGACTTATCTTATCTGAGCCTGATTTGGGGACTGCCGTCGTCATTATCACCGTTGCTGGCGGTATGTTATTCATTGCCGGTGCGCCGATACGGCATCTCCTGGGACTCTTTCTGGCGGCGGTATCGATCTGTGGCTATCGGGTATCCCAGACCGCGTATCAGCGTGAACGGCTGATGACATTTCTCAATCCATGGAATGATCCAACAGATTCTGGGTTTCAAACGATTCAGTCGATGCTGGCCATTGGGAGCGGCGGGGTGTGGGGGTTAGGTCTTGGAGAAGGAAATCAAAAACGGCTATTTCTTCCAGAACCGCATACCGATTTCATTTTTTCTGTTCTTGCCGAGGAGCTTGGTTTAGTCGGCGGCGTGCTAGTACTCCTTCTCTACGGCATTGTCATTTGGCGAGGATTTCGGATCGCTTGGGGAAGCGATGATCTAATGGGCTACTACTTAGCCATTGGAACGACCCTGTTGTTGGCCACTCAGGTCATCATTAATGTTGGCGTGGTTTCTGGCCTGCTCCCGGCAAAGGGACTGACCCTCCCGTTCTTGAGTTATGGAGGCTCGTCCATTGTGGCGAACTTAGCGGCCATTGGGATTCTACTGAGTATCTCGAGAGCCCAGGAGCAAACATGAACGTGTGTATTGCCGCAGGAGGGACGGGAGGGCATCTCTATCCCGGTATTGCTCTCGCTCAGGAAATGGTCCGGCAGGAGAAAGAGAGCGACATTCAGTTCGTAGGTACTCGACGCGGCCTCGAATCGAGAATCCTTCCGGCGACGGGGTTTGATTTGTGCTGTATTGCGGTGCGCGGGGTGATGGGCAAGAGTCCAATCGGGGCGTTGCGCGCTTTAGCTCAGCTTCCCCTCGGTATCGCCCAGTGTATCGGCTTGCTGAGGCGGAGGCGTTCAGAGCTCGTGATTGGGATCGGTGGGTATACGAGCCCTCCATTGCTCGTTGCCGCGTTTCTTCTCGGCATCCCACGAGTGATTGTCGAACCCAATGTCGTTCCAGGATTAGCCAACCGTGTTCTGTCTCGCATAGCCAACTTGGTGCTGCTCGGATTTGAAGAAACACGCGAGTGCTTTCGCGGGGTGCAGACACGAGTTGTAGGGATGCCCTTGCGTCATGAATTTCGGGGATGTGCCGAGCGCGAGGGTGTGAGGGGTCGAGAGAGCGCTAGAAGAACCCTCCTGGTGTTTGGTGGGAGTCAAGGTTCTCGTGCCATTAATCGCGAGGTTATCCGTACGCTTTCCCAGCTTCACTCCACCTCCTTGCAGTTACGGGTTGTGCATCAAACAGGTGAAGAGGATTGTATGGCGGTCCGAGAGCAATACGCAGACATGGGAATTGATGCAACCGTCGTCGTGACACTCAATGATATGCCGCAAGCCTATGCTGATGCCGATCTTGTCATCTGCCGGGCTGGAGCCGGGACGATTTCTGAGCTGACCGCGTGTGGGAGGCCGGCAATACTTATCCCGTTTCCAGCGGCAGCGCAGAACCATCAGTTGCGCAATGCTCAGGTTATTGAGAACCAAGGTGCAGCTGTCGTGATTGAAGAATCTCAGTTTGGTGGGGAAGTGCTTGCCGACATGATTCAGTCGCTTATGACTGATTTTGATCGACTGGAAGGCATGGCCGAACGAAGTCGATGGTTGGGTCATCCTCGGGCGACCGAGGAGAGTGTGAACTGTTGCCGCGAGTTGCTCGCGTCATAAGGTGGTGGGGCGCGTCACTCTCATGAAGGATACGATCTAGCCTTGTTTGGAAAAACTCGGAACATACACTTCGTCGGGATTGGCGGTTCTGGAATGAGTGGGATTGCCGAGATATTGATTCGGTCTG
>JAJDBL010000422.1 GCA_029261375.1 Nitrospirales bacterium | reverse complement strand
AGAGACCAGCAAATGCAAAAGGATGATGTGTCTTCATGCGGATATAGTGTGGTTGTTTCCGTCCATCCAGGGGTTGCCATTCGTAGTAGCCATCCGCAGGAATCAAACAACGTCGATTGCGAAATGGTCCACGAAACGAGGGTTTCACCGCGACAGTTTCAGCGCGTGCATTGATAATGCCATCGTGAGGTTTGGGTTCCCGTGACCATCCGGGAACAAGACCCCATCGTAATTCAGCAAGTTCTCGAGAACCATCGCGGGTGACACGGATGACGGAAACCTTCTGGCTCGGTGCAATGTTGTATCGGGGCGCAAGCGTCGGAGTGGTATCGAGATCGAGGAGAGCCTCAATGAGTTGGTTTGCGCTGGTGAGTGTGTAGCGTCCGCACATAAGTAGGACATCATAACCTAAGGTCACGGGGATAGATATTTCAAAGAAACATCGTGTGGTAGAGTGGCCTCGTGTCGATCGTCATTCCGGGCTTCCCCCGGAATCCAGTATGTTTGTTCTAGCTCTTTGCGGTTCATGAAATGAAAACCCTAGACAATCTCCTCCAAACAGCTTTCGGGCTGTCCGCGTTCCGCCCATACCAAGAAGCCGTCTGCAAGACGGTTATCGAAGGGAAAGACTCTCTTTTGGTTATGCCGACGGGTTCCGGGAAATCACTCTGCTACCAATTGCCTGGTCTTGCTCGGAACGGGACCACGCTAGTGATCTCTCCGCTCATCGCCCTGATGGAGGATCAGGTTGCCAAACTAAAGGAAGTCGGTTTGCGGGCTGAACGGATCCACTCTGGTCGAGACAAGGGTTCATTCCAGAGTATTTCGTCAGCGTATGTGGATGGGAGTCTCGACTATCTCTTTATCGCACCCGAACGTTTGGGCGTGCCGGGCTTTCCAGAGATGTTGGCACAACGTAAGCCGATCCTTATCGCGGTCGACGAAGCGCATTGTATTTCACATTGGGGGCACGACTTCCGTCCGGACTACCGTTTGGTGGGTCAACGCATTCCTCAGCTACGTCCGGCACCGGTGATTGCGTTGACCGCGACGGCCACACCCCTCGTACAGAACGATATCGTCACGCAATTGGGGATGGAGGATGCAGAGCGATTCATTCACGGCTTTCGGCGTACCAATATAGCAGTCGAAGTGCTGGAGATGCGGCCATCATTGCGGCGTGAAACCGTGCGGCGCGTGCTTCGAGATAGTGGAAGGCCCGCGATTGTCTACGTCCCGACGAGAAAAGAGTCGGATGCGTTAGGACGGGAACTTCAAGAAGACTTCTCCGCTGCCGCCTACCACGCGGGGCTAGCGGCGGCAGAACGAGAACGAGTGCAGACAGAGTTTCTCTCAGGCACCTTGGACGTCGTGGTGGCGACCGTGGCGTTTGGTATGGGGGTTGATAAGGCCAATGTTCGTACAGTCATCCATACAGCCCTGCCCGGAACTGTGGAAGCCTACTATCAAGAAATTGGACGTGCGGGGAGGGATGGAGACTCGTGCCGAGCGATCTTACTTCACTCATACGCAGACCGGCGCACGCACGAGTTTTTCCATGATCGCGACTATCCAGAGTCAACGGCGCTGAACAAGATTTTTCAGCAGCTAGAGACCACAGCGCAATCTAAAGACGATGTGCGCGAACGGGTAGGGATGGCCACAGAAACATTTGACCGTGCGCTTGAAAAGCTATGGGTGCACGGAGGCGCGAGATTAGATCCGGAAGAAAATATGAGTCAGGGTTCTGCGGACTGGAAGGAGATCTATCAATCTCAGAAGGATCACAAGATCGGCCAGCTCAACCAGATGAGCGGATACGCCGACAGCCATGGGTGTCGCATGCTTCACCTCATCGAGCATTTCGGCGATCTCACCGATTCAGGCGGTCCTTGTGGATTGTGCGACGTCTGCGTGCCCGATACGTGTGTCGTGCGCTCCTCCCGACAGACGACGCCTGACGAAGAGAGTGTCATGAGCGGAATCCTGGAGGGCCTGAGAGAGCGGAATGGGATATCAACGGGTCAGTTACATCGAGGAACGTGTGCAGACAAAGGCTTGGATCGCCGATCATTTGAATGGCTCCTCGGCGGACTAGCGCGCGCTGGGTTGTTGCGAGTGAGCGATGACAGTTTTGAGAAAGAGGGGAGTGTCATTCGCTTTCAACGTGCGCATCTTACGCGAGAGGGCTATGAGGCAGGCCGCGACGAGGTTGCCAGCATCAAACTGACCGAGCCGCCAGCACCGAAGAAAAAAACCAGCAGAACGCGTGCAAAGCGTGATGTCACACCAAAGCAGACGATTCTCGCCAAGCCACGACGAGACGCAACCGTGGTGACAGAAAAGGCATCTCCAGAACTCGTAAATGCCCTCAAGGCCTGGAGACTCACCGAAGCCAGAAACCGAGAAATTCCCGCGTTTAGGATCCTGAGTGACAGAGTCTTGCGAGCAGTGGCCGCAGCGAGGCCAGAGAGCGAAGAAGATCTACTGGCCGTCTCAGGTATCGGACCGGCATTGACGCGGATGTTTGGCGAAAAGATTCTAGAGATAGTGAGGGAGGCGGGGAAGTAGGTGTTTAGGTGGAAGGTTGAAGGTTGAAGTCGAACACAGGAAGATTTCAGTTGTCATCCCGAACGTACGTGAGGGATCTTGGCGTGCGTCCCCGGAATTCCGCAACGGGAAACGTGACTAAGAACCGTCCATCGTTTTGTCATCTGACCGAGCTGTAAAGGATGCTGCCACACGCGCCAATATCTCTCCCTTTCGGTTGAAATGACAGATCTATATCATTTCCCTTCAGCCTTCAGCCTTCAGCCTTCAGCCTTCAGCCTTCCGCCGATCCACCTATTCTTTCATCGAGAGCGAAATCCGCTTACGCGCAAGATCCACCTCCAACACGGTGACCTTCACCTGTTGTTGCACCTTCACGATTTCGTTCGGATCTTTCACAAAACGATTTGCCAGTTGGCTGATATGCACGAGTCCGTCCTGATGCACGCCGACATCGACGAATGCCCCAAATGCTGTCACGTTAGTGATCACGCCGGTGAGCTTCATCCCAGGCTTGAGGTCTTCCATCTTCTGAATCCCATCCGCAAAACGAATGGGCTCAAACTCTTCCCGTGGGTCACGGCCTGGTTTCGCCAATTCTGCCATGATGTCGGTGAGTGTCGGCAGTCCAACATCGTCGGCGCAATAGCGATTGAGATCGATCGTATTCCGTAACCCCTCGTTTTGCATCAGCTCGGGCACGGTACATTTCGTATCCTTGGCCATCGCCGAAACGAGTTTGTAACGCTCAGGATGGACCGCGCTTGCATCAAGAGGGTGTTCCCCATCTTTGATCCGTAAAAACCCAGCGGCTTGCTCAAACGCCTTTGGTCCAAAGCGTGGAACCTTCTTTAAGAGTACGCGAGAGGGGAACGCACCGTGTTCGTCACGGTACGTCACAATATTCTTCGCAAGCTGAGGTCCCACCCCGGACACCGCAGTGAGTAGTTGTGCGCTCGCGGTGTTTACCTCGACCCCAACCGTGTTCACACAACTCATCACGACATCGTCGAGACGCTGTTTCAACAACGTTTGATCCACGTCGTGCTGATACTGGCCAACGCCAATGGATTTCGGATCGACCTTGACCAGTTCCGCCAGCGGATCCATGAGCCGTCGCCCGATTGAAACGGCCCCGCGGACGGTGATGTCGTGATCTGGAAACTCCTCACGTGCCACCGCTGATGCTGAGTAGATAGACGCGCCGCTTTCATTCACCATGACGATAGAAATATCGGAGGACAGGCTCAGTGTGCGAAGAAACGTTTCGGTTTCTCGGCCTGCTGTCCCGTTGCCGACCGCGATCGATTCAATCTGAAATCTAGAACACAGCTCGACAACTGTGGTTCCAGCTCTTGAAACAGCGTCTGGAGATTGATGGGGGAAAATAACATCGGTATGGAGAAGACGGCCTTGTCGGTCGAGACACACGACTTTACAACCGGTGCGGAACCCGGGATCAATCGCGAGCACGGCTTTCTGGCCGAGCGGCGATGCCAAGAGGAGCTGTCGTACATTGTCCGCAAAGACTTGAATGGCCGTGTCGTCAGCCTTGCCTTTGGCCAACTCGCGAACCTCGTTTTCCATCGATGGAGCGAGAAGTCGGCGGTAACCATCTTGAGCAGCAAACGTAACCTGCGCTGATGCTGGATTCTGCCCCTTCACAACCAACGACTGAGCCAGAGATAACGCGGTCTCTTCTGGCACCACAACGTGAAGTTTCAGGACAGATTCTTTTTCACCGCGTAGCATGGCGAGGACGCGATGAGAGGGAGCCGTCGCAAGAGGTTCCTCCCAACTGAAGTAGTCCCGATATTTGCTTGCCTCCGCATCCTTGCCTTTCGCAACGGTGGACTGAAATCTTCCCTGTGAGGTAAACAGCTCGCGCAGAGTAGCTCGAACGCGCTGATCTTCGCTGATCCACTCCGCAATGATGTCACGCGCTCCCGCGAGTGCATCATCAACTGAATCAACTTGTTTCTCAGAGTCCACATACGTTGCAGCTTCAGTCATGACATCCATCTGGGCATCCTGAGACCAGATGCGGTTCGCCAAGGGTTCCAGGCCGCGCTCCTTGGCAATCGTCGCGCGCGTGCGCCGTTTGGGGCGGTAGGGGAGATAAAGATCTTCGAGAACAGTCAGAGATTCTGCAGCAACGATTTTCGCCTTAAGATCGTCGGTCAACCGCTCCCGTTCATGCAGCGATTTGAGAATTACCTCACGACGTGCATCTAATTCACGAAGTTGGGCAATCCGGTCGCGGATTGACATGATGGCAACCTCATCCAGGCCACCAGTGGCTTCCTTGCGGTATCGAGCCACGAAGGGGATTGTCGCTCCGTCATCCAGGAGGGAAATCGTGCTCTCAACCTGTGAAGCGGAAGTGCGGAGTTCCGTGGCGATACGTGTGTGATGCGGGTGAGCGGTCATTGGTCTATGGTTCTGGTATCACGATCGTGGGGTGTAGGCAAGGGAATCTTCTTCTCGTCATCCCGAATGAATGTGAGGGATCTTGGCATGGGGATTCAGAACTCGCACACGTGAAACGCGACAGAGATCAGGGCATCGCTTTGTCATCTGACCGAAGTGCGAAGGATGTTGCCGTACGCGCCAAGATTTCTCCCGCTGGTCGAAATGACAAAGGGGGCAGGTCTGTTAATTTCCGGTTTGCAACGGCAGAATAGCATCATGTCGCCACGTCCAACCTACTATGTCTACCTCATAACCAACTGGAATCACCGAGTCCTCTACGTAGGCGTGACCAATCATCTCTACCGTCGACTGTACGAACACACAAACAAACTCGTGGCAGGATTCACCAACAGGTACAACCTAAAGAAGCTGGTCTATGTTGAGGAGACCTCGGACGTGAATGCAGCGTTGGAGCGGGAAAAACAGATCAAGAAGTGGCGGCGGGAGAAAAAGAATTGGCTTGTCGATGAAATGAATCCGGAGTGGCGCGACTTGAGCGAGGATTGGTCGTGAGAAATGGTTTTATTCGTGAGCCACGCCCCATATGTCATCCCGAACGCGATGTGAGGGATCTTGGCGCAGGGTTTCGGGGGTTGCGCAGGTGAAACGCGATAGAGATCTGGGCATCACTTTGTCGTCCAAGCGATGTGCGAAGGATCGTGCCGTCACGCCAAGATTCCTCCCGGTGGTCGAAATGACAAAGCAAACGTTTTGTCATCCCGAACCTCGAGTGAGGGATTGTGGGGTAAATGTCAGAGTCCTTTGTGGCGTGCAACGCGACACAGAGTCGGCCATCGCCAGGCTGTTCAGCGGACGCTGCCGTCCGGTACGTGCTACGGTCCCACGGCGCAGCGTGGGAGGGTGCAGACGGTCACGAGGATACGTGCATCCAGGGCGGTGATGATCCCGTCACCGTCCAGGTCTCCTGGATCGTTGGGGCCCACGGCCGGTTGGTTGCGCGCGCTGAGCAGAATATTCAGGTCATCCCGATCCACATCGCCGTCGCCATCCAAATCACCGGGGGCGGCTGGCGCCGCGGTCAACACCA
>JAJDBL010000421.1 GCA_029261375.1 Nitrospirales bacterium | reverse complement strand
CTTCTCTTCAAACAACGCATCGTGCACCTCCCAGTACTTCCCCTGCTCCCCCGCACAATGCGCCAGTTCAGCAGCCTTCCGCGCATTGGGATGGATGGCATCAAGTGGGTAATCACGAAAAACGTACCGTACCTTCCCTGTATCAATGTACGTGGATTTTATTTTAGGAAAGGTTTGGGAAAAGAATCGACGGCAAAATGGACAATGATAGTCTGAAAATTCAATCATCGTCAGCGGTGCATTCCGATTGCCGAGCATGGGATCATCATCAATGCTGACGGTGGCCTTCACCGGCCCACGCGGAGGTCCGCCACGGGCTTTTTCGAGTATCTTTTTAATGTCCCGGACGTCGCGTTTGATATTGTCCAAGTCCTTCTTCATCGTGTCGAGCTGAGCTTTGATATCGACATCCGCAGCCAGGCTTGGGGCCATCATTGGAAGCATGACAAGGCCGATCCCGGCTGCCACAGCACACGTAACAAGTGCCATCGTGATGCGCGAACCGACCGTCGTTTGTCCTCCGTATACTACCGTTCGCATAAGTTCGCCACCGTAGCACGCGATGTCGGAAGCGGTCAATCGCACACACCGCTCTACGAATGATACGACGCGGACACTGGAACCTGCGAACTGCGATATACTGGCCCGTCGCCAAACCAATCAGATGATGTAACGTGAAGAAAGCAAATTAATGTCTCGATCGCCAGGTTGGCAGTGGTTGTTCATGTGTGTGTTCGGAGTAGTCCTGCTTATCGGACTCGCGGTATTGATGCTCATCATTTTCCCGAGCCTCATCGATCTCGATAAGTACAAGGCATATCTTCTGACTCAGCTTGAGGCCCAGCTTGACCACCAGATTGAAGTAGCTGATGTCACCCTCAGTGTGTTTCCTAGCGTACAGGTCCGTTTGGAACAGATTGCTCTCCTTGATGACGATCGAGTGACTCGTCTCTTTTCGGCCGATCACCTTGCACTTGATATGAGTGTGCTGTCCTTGCTGGGAGGGGAACTTGTGGTCACTCGCTTCGAACTTGACCGTCCTCGCGTCACTCTTCAGACAGAGCACGCGAAACACATTGACTTGGCTGATTTTTTCGCGTCAGGCGGGAAAAGATTGATCCCAGCGTTTCGTGTCCTCGGGTTTTCGTCGAGCTTACGGGAAGTCGCGATACGAGATGGACAGATCGGTATGACTCTGCCTCCACGTTCTGGCGACGTCGTCGGTCTACAGTTCCAACAGGTCAATATGACACTCATCACTCCGGATGACGATCGTCCAGCAGAGTTCACAATAGGTGGCGTCTTGCCGCAAAATGGAAAGCCATCTAAGGTTCATGTGGCAGGAACGTTCTCGACCTCGCCTTCAAGCAAACAATCCAACGCGCCATCGCTAGAGTATTTGGTTGAGGGAAGCATAGATTTTTCGTCGCTGAATCTCGCTCAGATTCGCCCATATGTGACGTCCAAACAATATGTCCTCAGCGGATCTGTCAATCTCAAGAGTCAGTTTGTGATGTCGCTGACCCCTACTGATAGTCACCTCACGTTTGAGGCTGTGGAAGTTCAAGCAGATATTGGATCGCTCACTGGCTCCGTCGCATTCCATCAGAGTCAGGACGAGCCATCGACCTTCCAGGCCAAATTCAGCACTTCCCAATTCGAGACCGAAACTGCACTCGACATGCTATTGCCCGGCATCGAACACACCGATCTTCATGCGACGCTCACTCGGACACAACTGGTTGGCAAGGCGCGTATTGTACGCGCAGACGTCTCAAGTGATGTAGCCCTTGCCACTTTACCAGAGATGACCGTGTCTGCGGCAATAGACCTTGAGGGAATGGGCGGCCAATTCGGGGAAGAAAATACTCCGTTTCGCGACATCAATGCCTCGCTACTGCTTGAGGATGACGTGATGGAACTACGTACGCTGTCCGGACACTATCATGGAGCACAGGTGCTCAGTGGTATCGGCGTGATCACCGCGCTCTATGACCAACCGGATATCGAGTCGATCGTCACATTTATGGTTCCGACAAGCGAATTCTTGGACTATTTTCGAGGGAAGGAACCTTCGACGGAGGGATCGGAAAATCTCTGGGCCTACGAAACCCCAACCGGAGAGGGAGTGCTCACGTTAGAGATGTCTGGCTCTCTGAACCCCTATGATGTCCAGTTTGAGGGTCAATTTCAAAGTCGCGGAATGGCATTTCACAGCCTCGGATTGGGACTACCGGTCTCGAACTTGTTTGGGCAACTCAATTTTTCACCAACTGGACTCAAGCTTTCTCACGTGAAAGCGAGAACGGGACGATCTCGGGTCACGGCCGAGGCGCATTTCAGAGGAGAACACTCAACAATTTCGCTCAACGCGCGTGCTGATACGAAAGAGCTTGTCAACGTGTTGTTCTCAAAAACCGGCCTCCCTCCGGTATCCGCCGATACATTGATCCGCGGGATAACCGTCCTTGACCTTATCGTTGAGGGCACGGCCAACCAAACGGACATTTCTTCGAAGTTTGACCTCCAGAAGACTGGGTTTCACAGCCAATCAGGCACAAAGAAGCCTTCGGGTGTTCCGGCAACGGCTGATGTACGCCTACTCGTTCATAAAGGGGAGGAGAAGTCCGTCGACATCAAGGAACTCCGTTTCAGTCTTGAACCTCTTCTTCTTTCTCTTTCCGGCCAGGTCGTGCTCACAACACCGCCTCAGTTTTCCGTGTCCGTCACAAGCAATCTTGTCAGGCTCGAGGAGTTCCACGCGCGTGCGCCGCACGTAACTATTCATGGTGTCCACCCCGAAGCGGGATTATTCGAAGCAGATTTGACAATAAAGCGGGGAGGACAGAAACCGAACGTGATAGGGCTCGACGGTGAGGTATCGTTGATTCACGGTCAGATGAGCATTCCAGAGATGGACGAAGGAGAATCTCTTCTCCTCGAGGACGTGAACGCTGCGCTGCAATTTAGTGAGGAGGAAGATGGCCGTGTAGAGATCGGGCAGCTTTCGGCAACGATGAAGCGTTCACGTCTCCATGTAAAAGGGGAGGTGACGGGCCTCAACGTTTTTCCCAGGGTTCGGATCTCCATCGATGCCCCACAGTTCGATTTCGAGTCAATCATCCCAGACGACAAGCCATCGCCGATTAGACAATTTTTCACATCATTGAGCCGGACCACTATTCTTCAATCCGATATCCATATCGACACCGGTCTCTACAAGGATGTGCTGTGGAACGATATGCATCTGGCCGCAACGGGTATGGATGGGGTTGTGACCCTCGAAGTCCTCCAAGCCAAGAGCGGGCGCGGTGAGGTCGAGGCGCATACGACGATTCATCTTCCGAAAGATGAGCCAGCGCACATGGACGGCCATGCCAAGTTCACAGCAGTCCCCGCGCAAGATCTCGTCACGCTACTCAAAGGCGATGAACGGCTCGTGTTTGGGGATGCGGATCTTCGTGGAGACCTTGCTGGGAATGGGGGCGGCGAACAAGGTATCTCGCCAACACTCAATGGACGGTTTGAGTTGACAATTTCTGATGGACGTATTCGAAAATTCAGCACGCTGTCGACAATCGTCAATCTGTTGAACCTGCCACAACTTCTCTCCGGGCATATCCCAGATATATCGTCAGAAGGGCTCGCGTTTGACTCGATTACAGCCACGCTGGAGATTGAGAACGGACATATGAACATTGAGAAGTTGTCGTTAAATAGTCCGATCATGAAAATTGGAGGAATCGGAACGTACGACATTCCACATGATCATGTCGACATGGTTCTGGCAGTCAGCCCACTTGGATCCTATGATCTCAGTCAGATTCCTGTGCTAAATCTGATTCTGGCTGGTGGCGATGAACGGCGCGGAATCCTTACGGCGCTCTTTGAGGTCAAAGGGCCGCTCAATAAGTCCGAAGTGAGCATCATGCCAGGCGAATCGGTCGCATCTGGTTTGACTGGCCTAGGCGAACTCGCATTCGACATATTAAAAAATACGCTTCTGCTTCCGAAAGAACTCATCGCACCTTCAGACTAGAAGAAGCCTTGAAGACCTCAGGGTTGTTCGAGCTCGCTCAGGTGTTCGGTGATGAGTCGCTGGAGTTCGGGGTGTGTGGTAAGTCCTAGAGCTTCCTGGTACGAATCTCTGGCGGCATTTGCTTGTCCCTGCTTGTGAAATAGCTCCCCGATATTGTTTAGTGCTCGCGCTTTGGTTTCAGGATGCTGCGTCAATCGTCCGACCTCTTCGAATTTCAACCGAGCAGCCTCTGCATTGCCGAGCGTCGAGAAGGCCAATCCGATGTTCCCTAGAGCAGCAGCCTTCATTTCCGGGTCCTGTGTGAGATCAAGCGCTTTTTCGTACGTCGCAATTGCGGCTTTTGGGTCGCCTCCTGTATGGAGTTGTATGCCCCGGTCGAGAAGCCCAAGGGCACGACGCCGATCATCTCCTCCCATGGGTGCGCCCTGACACCCAGTGACCAGAATGAAGATCGCGCAGATGAGACCGTGAAAAATCCACATCGATGAACCACGGTATGGAACAAGTCGGG
>JAJDBL010000420.1 GCA_029261375.1 Nitrospirales bacterium | reverse complement strand
TGCCTTGGCCCTACATGACTTTGACCTTGAGAAATATCAACCGCATTTTCCAGGCTATCCGGTTTACATCATGCTCGCAAAGAGCTCGCGTTGGGCGACCGGGGCTAATGATACTGACGCCCTCATTCTCCCCGGCATCGTGTTCGGTGCTCTTGCGGTCATCCCTATCGCGCTTCTTGCCTCTCGATGGACTGAATATTGCCTCCCCCCCAACCCTCCCTCCCCCCTCAAGGGGGAGGGGCATTTAATCTCAGCTACCCCCCATCTTAACAACGGGGGGGAAAGCGCAATTTTAACTCTGGCGGGAGTCATCGCAGCCAGCTTGTATCTCACAAGTCCAGGTTTATGGCTCCAAGCTGAGAAACCATTAAGTGATGCACTCGGCCTTGCTCTTCTCCCATGGATCCTCCTATTCCTTGTTCGTGCTCTAGAAACTGATGCCGACCCATTGCGATGTCTATGGCGAGTTGCCATAGCAGGCGTGTTGATGGGTGTCACCCTTGGGGTTCGCCTGAGCTATTGGCCATTTGTTATCGGGTGTGCGTTGGTCCTGTGTGTCCAACGTCCACGTGAACTGCGCACACTTCTACTCTGGGGATGTGGAGGGATGGGATTCGGGACGGCCCTCTGGCTTTTCCCATTGATTGCACAGACGGGTATGTCGGAACTGCTTCACGAAACGATTCGCTTTGGAACGGGACACTTTACCCGCTGGGGTGGCAGCGTCTTTTCCGGCGAAACCGGAATGAGCAGATACGTAACCTGGTGGTGGGGATTCTGGGCCTTTTCGCTCGGAGGATACTGGCCGGATGCACCACAACTTCTCTCGCGCGTGGCCTTCTCAGTCAGTTTCTGCCTTCTCCTTGTCTGGGCAGTCACACAAAAGCCGCTACGTCCTACAATCTTGTTGATCGCTGCGTTTCTTGCCCCATACCTACTCTGGATCCTGATCGGACAAAATCCAGAACGTCCAAGACACGTGCTTCCGCTTGCGATGTTTCTCTACCCGTTGGCGGCTACCCTCATAGGATCCGTGATGATCAGACCGACACAATCCGCACTGCAATACCTTGCGCCGACAGTCGGAGTGATCGCCGTCATCAGTTCAGGGCTCATCGCCGTTCCGCTGGTGAATACCTATGCCGAAACCGTGCCGCCACAGGTCGCATTCGTCGAACATGTCCAAGCCAATTTCAACACCGACACAACACGGGTTTTTAACTTGGAGACACAACGGCTCTTTGTTTACTACGCACCTGATATTGAAGCGGCTCGGGCACGGGGATTGAGCAATGTTTCTGAAACCATACGGGAAACAGCGTTCCAAGGCACCGTGCTGTTCAGTTCGAAACTTGGACAGAAACTCTCAAAACATTATTGCTTTGACTACCTCACGACATTCAGACGTTCCAAGTATGTGGAGCCCTGGTTCTGGACACTCTCGTTGTTTTCGTACTGCGGGGAACGTGAAGAAAGCAAAGAAGCACTTAGCCGTCAGCGTTCGGTGAAAACCGGACAGGACACATTCTGAAGTTGATGGCGCTCTACCCGCATTTTTCCGTCTTAGCTCCAAGCTGCGAGCTGAGAGCTGACGGCTGAACGCTTTTCTTCCAAGGAGGCAACAGTGAAGTACATGAGTAACGTATTCGTCATCGGGATCATGGCAGGGCTCCTGCTGTTTGGGTTCGTTCCGATAGTCAGCGCCGAAGAAAAGAATGAGCTGACGCTTGAAGAACGAATTGAAAAGATCGAACGGATTGCCGAAGAGTTTGTTGAGCACGAAGCAGCAGAGGAGCGACTCAAGGAATTGAGAGAAAGGGAGTTGGCTGCGGGACGCTCGAAATCTGGAAGTGGCGGGCTGGTATATGCACGTCCAGGCTACAGCAATCCGAGAGCCGTCCTTGGCGGATATATGTCAACGGAATTTGAAGCACTCGCAGGCCCAACAAATGTCCGTCGCAATGCGAACAATTCGTTCGACGTTCCACGCTTTGTAGCGCTTCTCTACTCAGACATTACCGATCGCACGAGGGTCGCCGTTGAGTTCGAGGTGGAACACGGAATTGGAGAGGCTGAGCTGGAATTTGCGGTCATCGATCACTCATTCGCCGAATGGATCAATTTCCGTGCGGGCGTCGTCTTGCTTCCCGTTGGAAAATTCAACCTCGTCCACGATGATCCTCTCAACGATCTCACACAACGACCGGAAGTGACGATTCGAGTCATTCCCGGCGTGCTTCGCGAACCAGGTGCAGGGTTCTTTGGAACGTTCTATCCGACCAAACTGTCAAAAATAGACTACGAGCTCTACGTCACCCAAGGCATGAACGGGTTTTCCCTCGATGGCACCCCGCGCATCACCAATGCGTCTGGACTTGCTGGCGCTCGTTGGCAAACCACGGATATCGGAGCAAACCTGGATAACAACATGGGACAGGCCTTTGTCGGTCGCCTCGCGTACAGTCCGTTTCTTGGAGTCGACCTCGGAGTATCCGGGTATCACTCGAAGATCGACCCAGATTCTGAACGGTCACTCAACATCGGAGCCGTCGACTGGGGATTTCAGCGAGGGCCATGGGAATTCCTAGGGGAAGCAGCCATGTCGTGGATGGAAGACAATGACAAGGATCTCGACGGAAGATTTGTCGGCAATCCGGAACGAATGTTCGGCTGGTACGGGCAACTCAACTACCATTTCATGCCAGAATTCGTGAAAACGCTCGCGCCAAAGTACTTCACGAACAACTCCATTTTTACTGGAGTCTTCAGAATCGATGACGTGAACACCAACCTCGACGTTGTGGGACACGAAGGCGACACCTTTCGCCTGACGCCCGGATTGAATTTCAGACCGACAGAAGATACAGTGCTGAAGTTTGAGTACCAGTTCAATTTCGAGCCCCATCGCATAGGTTCACGGCGAGTCGATAATAATGGAGTGATACTCTCACTCGCCACCTACTTCTAACAGGATGCTCAAAATGACCACCAGCTCTGTTCGAGCCCCCTATCAGCCTTCAACCTTCAACCTTCAACCTAGATTTCTGATTCCAACGATCCTCATGCTAAGCCTACTCACCAGCTGTGCCAGCCTTTCAGGCGGCCACACCAACACCGTCTACTGTCCCTATGACACCGTGTGGGAAGAGACAGTCCTCGCCCTCCACCCTGCCACCTTTACCACCGCCGACAAACAGGATGGAAACATCGAAACGGACTGGGAGAAGGGAATGTCGAACACGACGTCAGGCGCGCTTGGGCGAACAAATCTTGTGCAAGAACGATCGAGTATCGTGGTGAACCTCGACAACGACGAGAAACTCACAACGATCCGTGTCAATCATGTTCGTCAAACACACCATCTCGAGGGAACCCGTTCCCTACGCTGGATGCACGCACCCTCACTCCCTGAGGTCGAGCAGCGGATTCTCTCCAAGATTCAACGTCGCCTCAAAACGCAAGGATGCCGTCCCGTTTAATGCGAGCCACACTGTTTCTCGTTCCTGTGCTCGCGTTATTGCTGTCCATTCCATCAATGGCTCAAACCCCTGGCGAAAAACGGGGAGATGAGGTCTTTGACGAGGAACTCGGGCGTTGGCTCACCCAGAAAGAACTTGGCAAGGAAGTGATCTACTTGACCGAGGAGAAAGCACTTGCAATGCTCTTCGCGAAGTCAGGCAGCGTTCGAACGGAAGAACAACAACTGACACCCGACCAAAAATCATGCATTGAGCAACGCATCGGATGGAAATTTCCTGAAAACAGCTTCAAATTTTTTGTTGGAGAAACAAATAGCAAGATCGACGGATACGCAAGTATTCAAAATACAATAGGGAAGTATCGTCCAATCACCTATATCGTCGGCGTGACTCCAGAAGCTGAAGTCTCACAAGTCGAAGTTCTCGTCTATCGTGAAAGTCGCGGTGCGGAAGTCAGAAAACCTCGCTTCATGTATCAATACGCCGGCAAAGAATCAGACGATCCGATTCGCATCAACCGCGACATCATCAACATCAGCGGCGCAACGATGTCCGTGCGATCAGTCAGCGCCGGAGTAAAACGAGCACTAGTGTTAACCGAAGAGCTCTACCTGAATCCCAAAGGAACACCCTGCGAAGCAGAGGAACAAAAGAACATATCAAGCGGTTTCTTTGACCGCTTGTTTGGAAATTAAGCATGCACGTAAGTGCACGAGAATGTAGGATACAGAAGTCAGTATTCAGCATGAGGGAGCCGGCGAAAACGTTTCAAGACCTCATCGTCTGGCAACGAGCGCACCAATTTGTCCTAGCCATGTACAAAGCAACGGACAGTTTCCCAAAACATGAAATGTATGGCCTCGTGTCACAAACCAGAAGAGCCAGCGTGTCCATAGCCGCAAACATAGCCGAGGGCTTTCGCAAAAGAAGTCCCGCAGACAAAGCTAGATTCCTAAACATCGCCCAGGGATCACTAGAAGAAGTCCGCTACTATCTAATTCTAGCAGAAGACCTAAACTATGCAGAGACAAACGATCTTCATGAATTATTAACGGAAGTAAGCAAACTACTAGAATCCTACAGAAGTTCAATTCTGAATTCTGACTACTGATTATACTCATGCGCAACTTTAATTCTAAATTCAGACTCCTAGACACCGACAAACAGATTCGCTTGGTCTACACCCTCTTTGTCGGCATCATCGGTGTGGGCTTTGCCTTTACCTTGTATTGGGCCTATTCGATGAACGGCCTATCCTACGACGGTGTGGTCACCCACTACCTTGGTTCTGATGCAACGTTCGGCGAACCAAAGTCATTTCACGAACTGGCTGAAATCACACATTTTCACCTGTTCACCATGCCAGTAGTCTTTCTGATTCTTGTCCACATCTTCTTTCTCACCATGGCACCCATATGGCTCAAGACGACGATGGCCTATGTCGCATTCACTGGCGTTGGACTCGATCTTCTATCGCCCTGGCTGATTGTGTATGTATCAGAAGCCTTCTCGATCGCCTTGCTGGTTGGCGACTTCTTCATGATCGGGAGTTTCATGCTGATGTCTGCGTTACCGCTATACGAGATGTGGATTCTGAAAAAGAGATTGATGGCAAGCGGGGACGAGTAAAGATTCTGGAACAACGTCACACTATGTGGCAGTAAAGTCTACGGTTCCATCCCAAGATTCAGACAGAGACTGGGTCTTGTACTCAAGACATCGTTCGATATAAAACCCGCAAGGCCCATCTTCTCCATGTGCCGCTTCAAACGCGTTAAACGCCGCGATAGCTTCATCCCATTGCCGACGCCGATAGACCGCTAACGCGTCT
>JAJDBL010000419.1 GCA_029261375.1 Nitrospirales bacterium | reverse complement strand
GTTGAGGATCACTTCCAGCAAGAATGAGAAGAGGGAGTCGTTCAGGCATAGTTACTCAGGTGTGAGATAAAGACCGCCTCACGCCAGTTGGCATCGGGAAATCAAATTGAATCATATCCAGTAGGCAGAGTCGGGCGGAGTGCGGCGTGATCAACCAGACGCAAGGAGGTGCCGAATCAGTTGTTCGGCTTCGTCGGAATTAAAACCACCAAATTCCTGCATTCGAATGAGCCCGTTTTGGTCAATAATCGCAACTTCCGGAGTTCCCATGGTGTTATATCGCTTCATAGTTTCGGGGAGATGTTCGCCGGAATTATGGTGGTCGACGCCGACGAGATGATGAATACCCTTTTCTTTCACAAACGCGCGCAGGCGCTCTGGTGTCTGATAGTCATGTCCTTCAAACACCGTATGAATGCTGAGGATGGTGAGGTCTCCCTCTTCAATTTCAGTGTGGAAGGTTTGCGTCCACTTCTTCATGAGCGGGATAGAGAACTTGTTACATCCGGGACACCAGAGTTGAAAGAACTCAACGACGACAACCTTGCCGCGTAGATCGTGCAACGAGGTGCCTGACCCGTTGATCCATTCTGAGACGACCCACTCTGGGGCTTTTCCCGATTTGGCTCCAAGCGTCGAGGAGGAGAAGCTCACTCCTACCAGGACGATGAGAGAGAACATCCAAAACCATTTCATCGTCGATGCGTCCTTTCTATCGACAAGAACTATTTCCTATTCTTGCCGTCGCACCGCGGCTAGAGTAGGAGCAAGAACGAAACATCGTTGTCCCTAACCGGCCGTCTCCGGTTGTCCGAACGGCCCATACCACGCATCAGTGAGTGTTCCTGTCGTATAGTTCTTCACATCTGATCTCTTATCTAACCATGCATTCACGCTTGCGAGTTTCGTGCCAGCGGCGTCATATGATGCGCCGAGATCAATAAAGCCTTCGAGCGAGCCATCCTCGCTCGTTCCGGTGAAGAAAGAGGAATTACCTTCCATGCCTTGGGCAATGAATTCGTCCAAGAACTCGTCGAGGCCTTCTTCGCTAGTTCTCGCAATGGAAATCGTCACACCCCATTCTTTGAATTCACCAATGTATTGTTTCTTTCGTAATCGCTTCTTCACTGTGTCTGTCCCCTTTCAACGCTCAGATTCTAATCCCTCACTGGCATCACTCGTTGGATGCCATCATAAACCATGTTGTTCGTGATGCAAAAGTTTTTCAGGATGTAATGAGTGCACAGTGTGAGTTAGACGGCGCCAGCCGTACTGAGCAACCCACTCTCACGTATGCCATCGAATATGAATTGCACGGCAAGGGCACACAGGAGTACGCCAAACACCCGGCTGATCACGTGCAGCCCTGTGACGCCAAGCAGCTTCTGGAGTTGAGTCGCACCCAAGAGTGCAACAAACGTCACGGAAAGCACAGCAAGCAACATCCCGATCACGATGAGTTGAATTCCCACGTTGCTTTCCGCATTCGCGATTAGGAGAACGACGGCGCCCATCGTCGCCGGCCCGGCAATGAGCGGTGTAGCGAGTGGAAAAACCGCGATGTCATGTTTAAGCCTTGCTTCATTGGTTTCTTCTTCTGTGGTCGACCTTCCACCGGAATCGCGTGCGAAGACCATGTCGATTCCCACGAGCAAGAATAGGATCCCTCCTGCGGTCTGAATTGCCGCCAGTGATATTCCCAAATGCTCTAGTACAATCTCTCCGACCAGCGCAAATGCCAACAGAATACCGGTGGCGATTGCTGTGCCACGAATGGCCATGGAACGACGTTCAGCAGGAGTATTGTTGGCAGTGAGTGCCGCAAAAATTGCTGCGATGTCGATTGGCCCGACAGTGGCAAAGAACGTGGCAAAGGCAACGGCAGCGGTTTCTTGCAACGGGGAGCATCCTATGTTGTTGACGAGTCTGTTAGAAACTATAGGGGGGCTAGGAGGGGAGCGCAATAGAATGAAGAGTGGGGATGATCCACTCTTAGCAAAGGGGCGCGTAGTGCGGGAGGATTTGTAGTTGGTGTCAGTAGTCAGAGTCTCGAGAAACAGCTTTCTCGCGTTTCCGTTTATAGTCGTCGTAGCTCTCTCCTGTATCTTCAAGACACCGCGCCCGATCAAAATCCTGGGTCTTACTACATTCATTGATGCGGCCTTGTTTGACTCCTTCATACATCTGTCGAAGGGAACAGGCTTGGACGCTGAGCGCGACAAGAATAATCGAGACGAGTAAGGTCCGTCTCATTTGTCTTTCCCACAGTTCCAGCACGTGGTGAACTCGCTGTCATGGACTTCCCCGCATTTGGAACACGTCCACGGAGAGACCTCACGCGTCCCGGCTTTGCTCCAACCATCGAGTAACTCAATTGCCCACTCATAATCTGCATCGTCGATGACCCACAGTTCCGGGAAGACCTCCGCAAATGGAACCTCTCCGGCCAGCATCGAGGTGGTCTGGTTTTTGATGGTATTGGGGATACCCGCCTGTTCAAGAATTTCCCTGAGCGACTCTACCTCGATAAGACTCTGGGATACGAAGACCTTTTTCATATAGGTCCTGTTAGGCTTATGGGGGGCTGTGCAGGATGCTTTGAAGCGCGGTGAGTAAGAAGACCATCGTAATAAATCCCAGAAGCATCAATGTGTAGCCTGTACGATAAGCGACGCGATTCCCGCGAGACATCTGTGATGACCCGAATGATAAATGGATGCCACGACGAAGTAGTGAAAGTTTTGCAGTTAAGAATAATGTAAAACCAAGGATGGATAATGCGTACGTGAACCACATGAATCCCGTAGGATCTGTCATTGCGCGGGGGATAAGAATTGCAGCGAGAAGCCCTATAACAATCTGGGCACTCAAAAGCACGGTGTTTAAGAAGCGTCATGTCGACCCATGCAGTGCTCCGTTGGTATTTAGGTGCTTCGACCACCTGGACACAAGCACCACCTTGCGGAAGACAACAAGGGGGTGCTCAATGGCGACTAGTCCGATCCAGTCCGGGATAAAATCGTTCGAACTGCGATGCTACGCCCCCGCCGTATCCTGCCACTCCTCGTACCATGCCATTTGAATAGATTCGAGGATGCCTTCGCTCGACATTTCAGGATCATCGCTGAATTCGGCAAGTTCCGTGACCCATTGGTGCAGGTCGGTAAATCTTACTGTGAGGGGATCGACGTCTGGGAATTTCTCGCTTAGTGCGATTGCGATGTCTTCGGAGTTGTGCCAGTTGAATGTAGCCATATCCTACCTCCCTAGGGTATTGAAAAAACCCACCAGATTCATTTTCGCTTCGCGCCATCGGCTCAACGTACAGTCGTACGATTTGCCTCTTCGCTTGCCGCGGCCTTGCTGGATGGCCTTTTTGACCACCCTATAATTTAGGCATGTTTGCGTAGAGAGTGTTGCAGCAAACTCCCGGGATTTCAAGGGAAAATTACGAAACGATTTCGGAGACTTTTTTGTTTTGTAGCGCTGCCTTGAGTTGGTGGTCCATGGCGACTTCGGCTAGGTGTTTGGTGGCGGTGTTGAGTTGGTCTATGGCTTTTCGTAGTACGCGATAGTCGGATTGCTCTCGCGTTTGTCTGAGGTTCTTCAGGGCTTCGACGATCTGATTGCGTTCGCTCTCTTCAAGCACGCCCTTCTCCTCTTCCAGGATCTTCACTGTCGATATTTCGAGCGCGTCCATTTCATTTCTGGCTTCGATGGCGAGGCGCTCTGCGATGTCGGCTTCCGCAAATTTAATCGAATCCTGAATCATCCCTTCGACGGCGTCGTCGGTCAGGCCATAGGAGGGTTTCACTTCGATGGATTGTGATTGGCCAGTTTGAAGATCGCGTGCTCCGACATTGAGAATGCCATTGGCATCGATCATGAAATTCACTTCGATGCGGGGCATCCCTGCTGAGGCTGGGGGCAATGGCAGATTGAATTTGGCGAGGCTCCGATTGTCTTTTGCGAGTTCGCGTTCCCCCTGAAGAATATGGATGACAACGGCCGTCTGGTTATCGGCCGATGTTGTATACACTTCTTTGGCTTGGGTGGGGATCGTGGTATTTCGGCGAATGAGAGGGTTGATCGTTCCGCCAAGACCTTCGATGCCAAGGGAGAGGGGAGTGACATCCAGTAACAGCATGTCTTGCACTCCTCCAGCCAGGATTCCGCCTTGCACTGCCGCTCCTAACGCAACGACTTCGTCCGGATTGATGTTGGTATGGGGACCTCGCTTAAAGGCTTTTTCAACCATCTGGCGGACGAGGGGAGTCCGGGTTGAACCGCCTACCATCACGACGTCATCGATGTCTGAGGCACTGAGTCCGGCATCACTGAGCGCAAAATGGCAACGTACCACGGTGTCGGTCACCAACTCCTTGATCAGGGCCTCAAACTCGCTGCGCTGAAGCTGGCGTGAGTAGGTTCCTTTGTCTTCGGGAAGGAGCAACGTGATGGTCGTTGTTTCGTGTGACGTCAGCTCGCATTTCGCGGCTTCTGCGGCAACACGCATGGTTTGAATCAGGTCAATATGCTGGGTCACATCGAGTGCAAATTGTTCTTGAATCTCCCTGGCGATGAGCTGGACCACACGTCGATCGAAGTCGTCGCCGCCCAAGTGGGTATTGCCATTGGTTGCGAGGACTTCAAAAATGCCTTCTTTCAGTTTCAGGATCGAAATATCGAATGTGCCGCCACCGAGATCGTAGACCGCGACCAATCCTTGTTGTTTCCCTTGCAGCCCGTATGCGAGTGATGCAGCGGTGGGTTCGTTCACAATTCGTGCGACGTGGAGGCCGGCGATGCGACCGGCATCTTTGGTTGCTTGACGCTGTGCGTCATTGAAGTACGCCGGAACCGTGATCACGGCCTGTGTCACTTCCTCTCCCAGGAATGCTTCCGCGCGTTTCTTGAGTTCTTTGAGGATCATCGCGGAGATCTCAGGAGGGGTGAACTCGTTGCTTCCGATTTGGACCGTCACGACACCGTTTTGTTCGGCTAAGGTGTACGGGAAGTATTGCAATTCATGACGCAAGTCCTGAAGACCGCGCCCCATGAAACGCTTGATCGAATACACCGTTCTTTCGGCATTCGTGATCAGCTGATCTTTGGCCGGGTCTCCGACGACGTATCCGGTTTCTATAAATGAGACGATGGAGGGAACAATCACCCGTCCTTCGGCGTTGGGAATGACCCGCGGTTGGTCTCCGTCCATGTATGCGACGAGCGAGTTTGTGGTGCCGAGATCAATACCAACGATTCTAGACATGCCTAAAAACCTCTATTCTGAGAATTATGTGACGGATCTGAGCGCGTTGATGTCGTTGAGCACGCGCGTGATATACGACTGATCAGACACTATTTTGCGGATTTGGTTCAGGAGGGCCTCTTTCTCCGTGTGGCCAGATTGATCAGAGACGAGACGGTCCCAATCGAGCGAGAGTTCCTGAAGGCGTGCGTCAAGATGGTCGTGCTTTTCTTCCAGTAATGCCTTGGACGAGTCAAGGCGGTCACAGACACCGGAGTTCCCTTCACCGTGCGGGTCGCTCGCCTGTTTAAACGCGATGATGTCATCTTGAATGTCCATCAGTTCTTCGAATAAGTCTGCTGGCGGTGTCGGTGGAGGGGCTTTTCTCGTTCCGGCTTCGAGTTCGAGAAGGTACTGCACTCGACGCGTCTTATCTTTTAACGTCCTGTATGCCGTATTCAGGACGGCTGAATTTCCCAAGCTTATGGATTGCTCCATTGATGATTTTTTTTCGAAGAAGTCAGGATGAAAGGTTCGACTGAGGGAATAGTACTGCGATTCAAGTTGCTCGAGATCGGGGTTCAAGAGTCTGGGAATGCCAAAGTATTCGAAGTAATCCCCTTCCTTAGACAGGGGTTGGACTTTGACACATTGCTGGCAGTGGTATTCGCCCCCGACTTCCGACTTACAGTCCCAACAGATACTGTTCGCGGTCGGGAGCGAGAATTCACTTGGCGGCGAAGGATTCTCCACAACCACAACTTTTTTCGGCATTGGGATTAATGAAGGTAAACCCGGTCATCACGAGGTCTTTGGTGTAGTCGAGAGTGGTGCCCTTCAGGTAGATGGCGCTCTTTGGATCGACGACAACTTTGACTCCATCAATCTCGTAGACGTTATCTTCTGCGGCAACATCCTTGTCGAAATTCATGGTGTAGCTCAAGCCGGAACATCCGCCGCCTTTGACTCCA
>JAJDBL010000418.1 GCA_029261375.1 Nitrospirales bacterium | reverse complement strand
ATCCGTTTGTATATCGCCGCGAGTTAGCCAATCTTGGCTAAAGGTATCCTCGCGTGCTACCGATAAAGAAAACAGGCGAAGGGATTTGTCAATTATGGCGATTGTGAAGACAGATCCTGTAGATAAATCCGACGGAAACTTTTTGACAGTAGGTTCTCGACGCAGGTGCTGGGGGGAGTATCCATATGCCACACATGAAACTTAAATGGAAAGTCATGATGCCGATCATAGTCGTGGGTCTCATCACGAGTGTCGCCATCAACCGCTATATGGTGTATCAGTCGACTGAGCAGATCTCCCAGAGCAGCATTGATTCCGCAAAAGCGGTGAGCGGTCAGGTCCGGCAAATGCGGGGCTACTACACCAAGAATATCGTGAAAAAAGCTCTGAAGAACGGTATCGGCGTTAAGTTTGAGCACGCCGACTCCCCTAGCGCAATTCCGCTCCCAGCCACAATGGTCCATGACATCAATAAGGCCGTCAGCGAAAGTGAAGGGTATGCCGTTCGTCTATACAGTGACCACCCGTTTCCATTCCGGAAGGATGGCGGGGCGCGTGATGAGTTTGAGCAGGAAGCTCTTGACTACCTGAAGGCCAATCCAGAGGAAACATTTTCTCGATTAGACCGATACAACGGTGTGCTCTCTATGCGCTATGCTAGCGCTGACCGCATGGTTTCACAGGTCTGCGTGAATTGTCACAACTCCCGTCCCGACACCCCAAAATCTGATTGGAAGATGGGTGACGTTCGTGGTGTCTTGGAAGTGGTCATTCCTGTAGAGACAGGCTTGGCTGCGGGGACAACCAGCGCCTGGCAAGCCAGCGCGATGATCGGCGCATTTTTGCTTTTGGGTATCATGTTGGCAATTCGAATGGCAGATCGAATGGCCTTCCGGCCAATTGAGCAGATGTCATACGCGGCATCACATATTGCGGAAGGCGACATCATGCAGGAGATCGAACATCAATCAGACGATGAGATTGGAGTTCTCGCCGAGGCATTCCGTGGAGTCGAAGCCTATATGAGTGATATTGCCACAGCCGTAGATGGGCTGAGCAAGAACGATGAGACGACGAGTATCACGCCACGTTCTGATCGTGATGTGCTCTCCAAGAGCATTGTACAAATGACGCACACGCTAGAAGGTCTGCGGCAAGAAACGGATCGTTTGGTGGCAGCGACGCGCGCGGGTGATTTGAGCGTCCGTGGGGATGTTGCAAAGTTTCAGGGCGTATATGGCGAACTAATTGCGAGCATGAATCAAACACTGGATTCTGTTGTGAAGCCGATCAACGAAACTGCTGCCGCACTTGATCGTGTTGCCGAACGCGATTTGATTGTGCGCGTGGAAGGGAAGTATAGCGGAGACTTCGCCAAGATCCAGCAAGCGTTCAATCGAGCGGTGACAAATCTTGATGAGAATCTCTCGCAGATTCTTCTTGGCACCGACCAGGTCAGTACCGCATCGAGAGAAATTAGCCAGGGAAGCCAACAGTTGGCGCAATCGACGTCAGAACAGGCTGGATCTGTTCAGAAGGTCTCGGCTAGCGTAGAAGATATGCTAGATATGACCACCCAGACAGCTGAGAACGCCAAGCAAGCAGGGACGATTGTGGATGGCACCCAGGTGAGCGCTGAAAAGGGCGTCGGAAGCATGGAGCGGCTGTCTACGTCGATCGATGCCATCAAAGCGGCGTCAGATGAGACAGCGAAGGTCGTGAAAACGATTGACGATATCGCCTTCCAGACCAATCTCTTGGCCTTAAATGCGGCGGTGGAAGCTGCTCGCGCCGGAGACGCGGGTAAGGGTTTTGCAGTGGTGGCGGAAGAGGTACGGAATCTTGCTATGCGCAGTGCCGAGGCAGCAAAGAATACTGCGAACTTGATTGACGGAGCCCGACAAAAGGCTGAGAGTGGATTTGAAACCAACAAAGAAGTGATTGCCAACTTTGAGGAAATTAATGGCCAGATCGCCAAACTGAGTACTGTGATGGGGGAGATTTCTGTTGCGTCTGAGCAACAACGCAAAGGGGCTTCGCGCGTTACTGATGAAATCAAGAATATCGACCAAGGGACGCAGCAAAACGCCGCAAATTCAGAGCAGTCCGCGGCCGCTGCCGAGGAGTTGTCGGGGCAGGCAGCGGAAATCCGGTCGCTGATTACGACATATACATTAAGCGCATCTACCGGAGCGCACCACACTGAAGCCGCAACGCCTGCTTCCCAGCACCCATCAAATGTGCGGGTTCCTGTCACGGTTGGGTCTGCAGCGCCAGCACGCGGAAAGAATGGGACCAACGGCAATGGTAATGGCGCGAGTGCGTCGGCAGTGCTCATCCCCTTTGGCGAGAGTGTGGATGACGGAGACGATTTCTTTAAAGGCTTTTAGCGACTGATCATTTAGGCGCTCGGTGCGAGATTGTTCCCTAGCCAGCGTCTGTCACGGTAATCGCGCTTCCGATCTCCGCGGGAAGTTGCTTGGCCGCATTGCCACAGTAGACAAAGATTTCCAGGTGTCCTGAGCTATTGATCAGGACACCTGGAGCATCCCTCGATCCCTCCGCGTAACATCTCACGATTCCATCACAACAGTAATTGCCAATATTGATTTTCAATTCCTCCTGTTGCCCAAGCGCACCGATGTCTTGGACGGTAAGGTTTGTCATAAGATTTCCAAATCGATCGACGTACATCACTTCCCCGAGGAGCATGCCGTTCTGCTTCAGCACCGGTGGAAACTGAATGGTGACAGGAGTATCAATCGGAATTCCAAACGCTTCGAGTGGAATGCCTGTAGACAGGGATGCGGCAACGGGTGCAAAGAGATCGCGTGCGTGAAACGTGTTGCCTGGTGCCGGGCGATGAAACGCTTTTTCGGTGAGCTCGATCATGATGTAATTCGGAAATCGAGCGAAGATAGTGCTGAGCAGCCCGTTGTCGGGAGCGACAAAGAAAAAGCCTCCGGCAGAGACTAGCAGCGGTCGACGGTTACTTCCGACACCTGGGTCGACGATCGCCAAATGAATCGTCTTCTTGGGAAAATACGAGTATGCCGACTCGAGGACCAACGCCGCCTCGACAATCGAGAATGGCGTGATCTCATGGGTAATATCAATCACGGTGACATGTGGATTGATGTCTAGAATCACCCCTTTCACACTTCCCACAAACGCATCGGTTGATCCGAAATCGGTGAGCAACGTGATGATGGGTGGGGTTGGCGCGTCTTCCATTAGTACAGTGCCACCAAAGGCCAGCAGGCGGGTTCTCTGCTCACGTTTTGCTAAATGCCAGGTTTGCTAAACGTTCTGGGGGCTTCCTTCTGAAAGAGCCAGGACGGGATTGAATGGTCGTGTTCAGGATCTATTGGTCGTGTCTGATAGCTAGGAGTTACGGGTTATCGAGGTCGATGCCGAGGATTTCGTAGGTGACGGTCTTGGCGGGTGTGCTAATCACTACTTCGTCGCCAACAACGTGTCCAATGAGCGCGCGACCGACGGGTGATTGAACGGAAATCTTTCCTTCTTTGAGGTCGCTCTCTTCTTGCCCGACAAGGGTGTAACGCCGTTGTTCGTCGGTCTCGACATCTTGGAGGGTGACGGTGAGTCCAAAGACGACCTTGTCTTTGGGTCCTTTGCTGGGGTCGATAATCTCTAGGTCTCCCAGCTTTGCTTGGAGCATTTGGATCTTCCCCTCGACGAAGCTTTGTTTATTCTTCGCGGCTTCGTACTCGGCGTTTTCCTTCAGGTCACCGTGTGAACGCGCTTCGGCAATGTCTTGAATGACCTTAGGGCGTTCTACCTTGATGAGGTAATCGAGTTCGGCTTGCATGGCTTCAGAGCCTTTTTGGGTGATTGGGATGCTCATTTTACGACGTCTCCGAGATTACGATAGCCTTCGGCAAGCGCCGAGTATAGCGAGTTTTTCCGGCAAGTAAAACAGATTTCTTCCCTTTGAGGTGGAGGATATTACTCCTTCATCCGGAAGCAGTGATTATTTGCGAGCGGTTTACTCTCTGCGGCCAGGGTGAGAGGGGGGGCGTCACAGCCCTAGAGGCAGTGTCTAGGATGGATGTTCTGCTGCTTGAATTCCATCGTGCTCGTTTACCGTCCATAATATGGCTAAGCCTACAAGAAAAAACAC
>JAJDBL010000417.1 GCA_029261375.1 Nitrospirales bacterium | reverse complement strand
AACCACAGTTGAGGCCCCTCGGCTATGAGCTTCAAGGCCAATACTTCCCGTGCCTGAGTAGAGGTCTAAAAACATGCACGAATCCACGCGCGTTCCAAGAATATCAAATAGTGCTTCTTTAACACGACCTAAGGTAGGTCGAATCGTGAATCCTTTTGGTAGGGGCAGTGACAGCCCCTTGCGTGAGCCAGCTGATATTCGCACTACTATCGTCTCGGAGTAAACGTATTGTCGGGAGCTGTGCGAGAAACCGTACGAACAATATCAGCGCGGGTGGATACTACAGTTGCGTTAATGCGTTGGGGAGTGATTGGATGACGGTTCCTCTTTCTTCGCCTCAAGCTGCTGGGTTTGTTCTGTTCCTATGACGGGATTAAATTCCTCATCTTTAATATCAATGTAGTCCACGAGCCAGGTCCCATCGATCTTCACGAGATCGTAAATCTCGTGTTGGGCAACGGGGCCGTTCACCGAGTCGACAGTACTCTTGAGGACAATGCGCGCTTTGTGTGCTTCGGTGTGCTCGCTGATCAGCTCACCACCAAGATGCTTATATTTTACGTAATCGAGAAATGGGCCGAACGTTTCCACCCACGCTTCTTCGGATTGCCCGCTGCGGTACTGTTTGGTCGTCATCGCAGCAGCACGCTGGTGATCGAGCCCATACGTCTGGTTCCATTGCTGGACGAACTCGTATGCGGAGAGTGTGGTGTCTTGAGCAAGTCCGGTTGCTGGCGCTAGTATTAGGGATGCAATGAGCAGTGGCAGAATCTTGAATAGTAGTGGGGAGAATATGCGCATAGGAAAAGCCCTCATAGCGAGAATGTGCCCGTGGCTACCCGCCTAGGGTATCCAACATTTCCTTGGGGCTACGTGCGATGCACGTAAAGATAGGAACGTCTCGGCGTGTGTAACGACTGGCTTCCACTCCCCGGAGTTGATGGACGAGATCAAGAAAATCTTCAGGTTTGTCCGTCTCGAATGCGAGCATAAATTCCTGATCATCAATCCCAAAGGAGTAGGTTGTGTTGAGTCGTACTGACGGGAACTTGTGGCCAACTTCGATGTGTTCGTCCATCATGCCTTGACGCGCTGATTGGCTCATCAGATACCAATCGCGTGTTTTCTCAAACGGATAGACAAAATTATACTTCGATTTTCCAGGGACAACGGCCAGCCGCTTGCCTTCTTGGCCTTCGTGGACATGCTGGTCGATATAGATGGAACGTTTCGTGAGTGAGAGATACGAATAGGGTGTGTGAAGGTATTGACCAAGTCCTGTGGCCAGGAGCGCAGTTCCCATGTCTTGGAACGTCTCCAGTTCATAGGAAATTCTCCACAGCATGAGATCGCAATCACCACGAATGCCAACGGTGGAGTAGCAGACGGTGATCAACTTCTCACGGAAGTCCTCAATCACCTTCTCAAAGTCTTGCTTCCCTTTGGCCCGTTCGTCTGCCGGCAAGCGTCTCCACGCAGGATCAACTTTATAGAAGAGGAAGTTGACATATTGCCGTCTCGCTTCAGTCTTCTCGCCAGCCATACCGAGGTCCTCCTTTACGTTCAAAATGGGGAGGCGTGAGCACACATCGCTCCACGCCAAAAGCCAGATTTTTTAGCACTTACCGGTGCGCGTTGTCAATAAATTCGCTGGGTTCTGGGGACAGCGAGGAAGCGGAGCGAAGCGAAAGGAATGTGCTTCAGTCATCCATCATACGTCGGAAGAATGTGACACCTAGTGTCTCCAAATTGTTGCGTCTTTTGTGCAGGTTTATGGTCAAAAGTGGATAGAATTGACGATTCTCCTGAAGTCTGGTCTGACCTGATCGAGGGTCGCGGTGTTTGAGGTTGCGGTAATGAGCACTGTGGTAGTTGCAGTACCCTGAATCCGATACTGCATGCTGCGTGTGCCGCGCTGTACGCCATCAAACTCCAGTTGTAATGCAGGTCGGCCTCGAATACGATCAACGCCACAGTTATACACGACGATCGTTCGTCCAAATTGTTTGGAAAAGTAAGATTCGAGCCCTTTGCATGCTTTCCGCACATCTCCGGTATCCGTCGGCAGCGTTCCAGACCGCTGTGTCACCTGAATATGGTCGGCCGCTGTGGGATCTGTCGTTGATTGTTTGAGGTATATCTCAACTTTGCCTGTCTGGACCCGTGACACCACCGTCCTTAGTAACGCACGATCGATTACGCCATACGGGGATTCTGCTGTATGCGCTTGAAATTGTTCTGGTGCGGCGGCGATGCTCGCTTGTGTGACCACTAGCCATCGGTCTGGCACATCGACAGTAAACCCATATCGACTTTGGTATGTTGTGGCTTGCGCGTAAGGGATCAGAAAAAGAAAGAGAAGGGGAAGGATGAGAAGCGGCTTCATCGGTCGTTCAAGCATGCTTGTCCTCATGGTAGAGTCAGCGTAGGTTTCCATGCATTCACGTTAGCTCGTGGAGGTGTCCTAAGGGAGAGCGATAGAAAAATTATAAAACTGAAGGATAGTGAATACAAGTCAACGAGGGCAGATAGGCGAACGTCGGGCGTGTGAATCCCAGGAAGCGATAGAGATTGAGGGATTTAAGATGATCTGCCGTCGGCCCATCTCGTGTCGCTTATTTTGATGATTCCGTTTGAAATTTCGGTGACCCACTGTTCTTTTGCACGCTGTTTCCCGAATACATAGAGCTTACCCTCTTCCATGTGCCAGATGTTTGGATTAGAGGTTGCTGTGCGGTTGTTCCGTACTGCGCGAGCGCAGTGCGCCCCATATCGTGGGGCGTACCGCTCAGGGTCAGATTCAAACAACGCTCGATTTTCGAGAGACGTAAAATGCCACTCTGCATCCTTCCACTGCAATGTGATCGTGTCATTCCCTTTCCGCGGCTCGTTGATCGTGTGGTATGCAACTGGGTCATAGCCATCTAGGGCGAGGCCAGACGACGTATCGAATGGTTGATACCACCCCCATGAGAGAGGAGAGAGGTGAAAGGATAACGCCATTGCGGCGACCAGCGCGACGGAGCCTATGGAGATCGCCGCGGCTGTCTTGGCCTTATTCCCTCCGATCCACGTGAGCAGCTTCATGTATACATCCTCATCTTTCGCTTTAGAGTGAGGGAGCCGTTTCAGTGAGTTGTACGATGTCTTCAGCGACGACGTCGATGTCGCGTTCCACAGACGGTTTGAGGTCGACGACGTCGTCTAGGACCTCGAGCAAGCGTTCGCGAAGGTCATCGATCTGGGTCTCGACTTGTTTGTGGGTGTTGGGCAGGGTGCGTGCCTCGGTCAGAAGAATGATG
>JAJDBL010000416.1 GCA_029261375.1 Nitrospirales bacterium | reverse complement strand
CTTTTGAAGCACGATGAGCCTCACACGAATGCGCAGAGGCGCGGCAAAGGTCATCCCATGCTCAATACAATCTCGTGCGTTATATTTCGATTCGCCAAGCGAGTAGTTGACAAACTCAAGTTCGGCGGAATGATTGTAGTCGACGATGGGAAATACGCTTGTGAGCGCAGCCTGAAGTCCTCGATCTTCCCGTTTGTCAGGCGCAACATCCTGCTGCAAAAAGGCTGCGTAAGAGCCCGTTTGCATTTCAATCAGAGACTGAACCTCAAGGCTGGCACGGATTTTAGAGAAATCTTTCCGCTGGATGGCTCCTCGATTGAACCTCATCGTACTTGACACTCCTCCGCCGTTGTGTGGTGGCACCAACAACGATTACTGAATTTCAACCGTTGCCCCTTGCTCCTCAAGCTTCTTCTTGATCTCCTCAGCTTCATCTTTTGAAGATCCTGACTTGACCGGCTTCGGCGCGCCCTCAACAAGATCCTTGGCTTCTTTCAAACCAAGACCGGTGATTTCACGTACCGCTTTGATCACCTGGATTTTCTTATCGCCGACACTCTTGAGGACCACATCAAACTCTGTCTTTTCCTCAGCTTCTGCTGGAGCAGCCGCGGCGCCACCTGCTGCCGCTGCCATTGGAATCGCGGCGGTCACTCCGAATCGCTCTTCCATCTTTTTGACAAGCTCCGACAATCTCAACACAGACATCTGCTCGACTGCGCCGAGAATCTCATCATCCGTTAACGTCACTTCTTTCACGTCAGCCATCGCTCCCGTTCCTTTCTTTTTTTCAATAAGACCACTCATCATATACACCAAGCCTCGTGCCGGACCTGCCAACACGCCCACAAGCCCCTGAACAGGACCTTGCATTGCCGAAAGCACCATACTTAAAATCTGAACCCGCGATGGCAAGTTTGCCAACACCTCGAGCTGCTCCGCCTCAACAAACTTCCCCTCGACGACCGCAGACGTCATGATCAGTCGTTGTCGACGACGTTCCTTTGCAATAAAGTCGCACAGAACCTTCGCGGGAACAATTGGATCATCAAAGCCAAGTGTGACCGCGACCGGCCCACGAAATAGGTCTTTGACGACATCGAGCGGAGTCCCTTCTGCCGCACGTACCGCGAGACGATTCTTGACGACTCTTAGCTCAGCTTTCGCACCCCGAAGAAGTTTACGGAGCTCCGTCATCTCCGCGACATCAACGCCACGAAACTCGGTGAGAATCGCAACTTGCGCGCGCGAGAACTTCTCATGCAAACCTGTAATAACTTCGTCTTTTAACTCTTTCTTCATCCTGTCACTATCTCCAACAGAGGAAGGAACAAAGGGCTACGTGAGCCGCTTAGCGATCGCGATCGGATCGAGCGAGATGCCCGGCCCAATGGTGGAAGAAATTGAGATACCCTTCATATACCGGCCCTTGCTTGAAGCGGGCTTGGCTTTCATTATCGATTCGAGGACAGCCAACGCATTCTCACGCAAGCTGTCACCCGCAAGGGAGACTTTTCCGACAGATACATGGACATTTCCCGTCTTATCGGTCTTAAATTCTGCGCGGCCTTTACGAATTTCTCCAATCACCTTTGCGACATCAAGCGTGACCGTACCGGTCTTAGGATTAGGCATGAGGCCCCTCGGTCCAAGCACTTTTCCTAATTTACCAACCATGCCCATGAGGTTCGGAGTTGCAATGGCTTGATCAAACTCCAACCATCCGCCTTGAATTTTCTCAACCAGTTCCTCAGCTCCGACGACATCAGCGCCAGCCTCCCGAGCCTCAGCCTCTTTTTCTCCCTTTGCAAAAACGAGAATCCGCACTGCCTTACCTGTACCATGAGGGAGCAAGGTGGTGCCTCGAACCATCTGGTCTGCACGTCGCGGATCCACACCGAGCCGAATAGCAAGGTCAACGACCTCGTCAAACTTTGCATAGGCTGAGGACTTCACAAGATCCACGGCCTCTTCAAGATCGTATAACCGTGTTTCAACTTTGGCGAGTGCGGCCGTAAACTTTTTTCCCATACCCAAATCCTCCAGAACACGCTCTACGGAACGACTTGAAGGCCCATACTTCGCGCTGTTCCCTCAATAATCTTTATCGCTCCCGCTAAATCTGCGGCATTCAAATCTGCCTGTTTTTGGCGCGCAATTTCCTCAACCTTTGCGGCCGTCACCGTACCAACCTTATCCTTATGAGGCACAGCCGACCCCTTAATAATCCCTGCAGCTTTCTTCAACAAATCCGATGCGGGCGGAGTCTTCGTCACAAACGTGAACGAACGGTCCTTATACACCGTAATCACGACGGGGATAATGCTCCCGTCTTGTGCCTGTGTTTGCGCGTTAAACCCCTTGCAGAACTCCATGATATTGAGTCCATGCTGCCCAAGCGCTGGTCCAACAGGGGGAGCGGGTGTCGCCTTTCCGGCTTGAATCTGAAGCTTAATCTGAGTCACGACCTCTTTTGCCATATTCTATATTCCGCTAGGTGAGAGTTAAGACGGTTCGACCTGAAGAAAGTTCAACTCAACAGGCGTAGATCGACCAAAGATGCTCACGAGAATCTTTACTTTGTTCCGTTCAGCATCAACTTCATCCACCAAGCCATTGAAACCAAGAAATGGGCCATCAATGACTCGAACGGTATCTCCAAGACTAAACTCCGCATGCTCACGCGGCACACTCGCACCAGAATCGATCTGTTTCAACAGCGTCTCGGCTTCGTGAGGAGTCAATGGAAGAGGAACAGCACCGCCTCCAACAAAACCCGTCACCTTTGGTGTCGCTTTCACGAGCTGCCACGCCGCATCCGTCATTTCCATATGGACGAGAACATAGCCAGGAAAAAACTTGCGAGTGCTTGCTTTCTTCTTCCCGTTCTTAATCTCGATCACTTCGTGCGTCGGCACCAAGACATCCTCAATGATGTCTTCCATGCCCTGAAGCTTACACTGCCCAAGAACGCTGGTACGAACCTGAGACTCAAATCCAGCGTACGTGTGAACGACATACCAACGCTTCGGCTTACCAGGCACAGTCTCTACAACAGGTTCTGTAATCAGGTCAGATGACAATGGCTATAATCCTTACGAGCAACGCATCTACGAGTGAAAGAAAGATGGACATTATTACGGTGAAAATCAGCACGACCCCAGTTGATCCAAGCGTCTCTTTTCGCGAAGGATAGCTGGTCTTTCGCAACTCCCCTTTGACTTCATCAAGGAAGGTACTGATCGTCGCGATCCAGCGCTTTAACACGGTATCTCTCCATGATGTGTGCAATCCCAATCGACGAGCTCGACAGGAACAATGGCAGGGGCACCAGGTCTCGAACCCGGACCTTCGGTTTTGGAGACCGACATGCTAGCCATTGACACCATGCCCCCAAAGGATTGGTTCATTTTACTTCTCGATGGGAAATCTGTTTGCGACAAAATCGGCAGAACTTTTTTAGCTCCAGACGATCTGGATCATTTTTCTTATTCTTCATTGTCGAGTAGTTACGGCGTTTGCAGTCGGTACATGCCAACGCGATGATGGTACGCATGTTAGGTTACCTTTTCCCCTGAAGGCTAATCACCCCCGGTTACTCAATGATTTCCGTGACAATGCCAGCGCCGACAGTCTTGCCGCCCTCGCGCACCGCAAACCGAAGCTCTTTCTCCATCGCGATCGGGGTAATTAAATCCCCCCGAAACGTGACATTATCCCCCGGCATGACCATCTCC
>JAJDBL010000415.1 GCA_029261375.1 Nitrospirales bacterium | reverse complement strand
GAGAGATAAGTACACGTTAGCGCTCAAGTCGGATCCGTCGTCGTCCTATCTACACGCCAGACTAGCCCTCTTGCACGCTGGCATGAATGATAAGGCACGCGCTCTTGGTCATCTTGACTCTGCGCTGAACACTGAGAACATTGATCCCAAGATTCAGGTATCGCTTGCCGACGTGTTAGTCAAATTTGGATTACTTGGGCGTGCAATCGAGCTCTATGATGGTGCGATTCAGCAGCAATCCCAGAACGCTGAGGTGTATGTGAAGAAGGGAGTTCTGCTTATTAGCCTCAATGAACTCGATCAAGCGAATGCGGCGCTGAATCATAGTATCCAACTTCGGCCGGATTTACCTATCGCGTATTACCACCTCGGCCGCATTGCTCTTGAGCAACAGCACGCAGATCAGGCTATTCAGTACTTTGAGCAGGCGATTTCGGGACAACGAGATTTTCTTCCTGCCCACATGGCGCTCGCAAAAGTCCATGAGCAACAAGGGGCCATCGCCGATGCAATTAAAGTGTACCAGCAGACCATCGACGCCGTGCACGGACCGATGCCGCTCGTCCGTTCAGAGCTTATTCGGCTGTACTTAAGAGAGCGGTCCTATGAACCCGCGCTTCTGCTCCTCGGCGAGATACGTCGAGAAGACCCCAACAATGTTGAGGCGCTTCTACGGATTGGACTTATCAACGTTGAGCAGCAGGAGTTCAGCGATGCTATTTCAAACCTCCAAGCGGTGTTGGATCATCGACCGAATGATGTGATGGTTCGTGACTATTTGGGCTTGGTGTTTGAACAAACCAATGAATACGACAAAGCGATTGAGCAGTATCTGCACGTTCTTACACTTGACGCTCAATATTTAGACACCATCTTTCATCTTGGTCACCTATACTATCGGCTCAAGACCTTTGAAAAGTCTATTCCCCTGCTTCGGCAAGCGGTATCTCTTGAGCCAGAAAGAGTTGACGTGTACATCGTATTGGCATTGAGCCTCAGTCAACTTACGCAATATGATGCGGCCGCAGAAATACTGCAACGGGGTATCGAGAAAAACGCCACGGCATCCGATCTCCACTACCATCTTGCCGTGGTGCATGATAAACGTGATCGCGAAGCTGAGTTAATAACGCATATGGAGGAGACGATACGACTGGATCCAGATCACGCCGATGCCCTCAACTATCTTGGCTATTATTATGTCGAACAAGGGGTTAGACTTGATGACGCCATGGGACTGATTCGGCGGGCGGTGACTCTTGAACCAGACAATGGTTATTACGTCGATAGTCTTGCGTGGGCCTACTACAAAATGGGACAAGCGAAGGAAGCGCTAGTACACCTGAAGCGTGCGGTGGAACTTGTCCCCACTGACCCAGTCATTGTTCAGCATCTCGGCGACGTCTATCTCTCTTTGGGACAACGGGATGAGGCACGCAGGGCGTGGCAGAGATCGCTTGAACTCGATCCAGAGAATGAGATGTTGCGTGAGGCTCTTGATCAAGGTGGGTTGGAGACTCCTCCCGGTATGGGCGGGATCTAGGATCTGCGTAGGGAGGAAATCGGGATGACAAAACTGTTCGCTCGGGCGCCCAATGGGTTCACCCTCGTCGAGCTGATGATTGTCGTGGCAATCATAGGCATTCTTGCCGCCATTGCAATTCCGAATTACTTCGTCTACCAAACGAAGGCTAAACAGACAGAGGCGTCTACAAGCCTCAAAAGCGTCTTTACCGCCGAGGTCTCGTTTTTTGGCGAGGCAAACAGATATACGGCTTCATTTACCGAACTCGGGTGGGTCGCAGAGCCGAATCGTCGGTTTACCTATGATCTTGGTGGGACAACGACCGGGAGGACTCCCGCCAGTGTGTGTGCAGCACGGGTGGCAGGTGTCGCGATGGTAGACTTTACTGCACAGGCATGTGGGCAGATTGATGGGGACCCTACCATCGATGATTGGATTATCGATAGTTCGCAGGTTCTAAGCAATCGAGTTAATGACGTTCTTCAATGAAGGTATTGATACGTTCTGTTCCTGTATTGCTCATCAAGTGTTTATTGACAAAAGGGACAGACTGCTTCAAGATAAATTATTACGGGGGTGACAGACATCACTGCCATTGATGCGTAATGCGCGATATATTTTGATTGTATATGAGGGCGTATAGGTTTTTAACTAAGGAGGAGTTGAGCATGAAGATTGACTGTAGTGACCGTAAGGGCTTCACGCTGGTGGAGTTGATGATTGTTGTGGCTATTATTGGGATTCTCGCTGCTATTGCGATTCCCAACTTCTTGAAGTATCAATCCAAGGCCAAACAAGGCGAAGCGAAGGTCAACCTCAAGGGCATTTATACGGCTGAGCTTTCGTTTATGGCTGAATCAGACTCGTATGCGAGTTTCACAGCTGTCGGATTTGATATCCAAGCGGCCAATCCGAGGTATACATATTCGATTGGGCTTGGAGCCACAGTTGGATCAGCAGCTGCCGCGACGTGTAACGGCGCAACACCTGCCATTGACGGGACGCCTGCGTTTACGGCGACAGGGTGTGGGAATATCGATGGTGACGTCGGGGTCGACACCTGGTCTATCAACAATAGCAACATACTAACGAATACTCATAATGACGTGAACGAAGCGACGTAAAAGCTGTTACTCAGTTTTATGCTGCTTAGGCTCGAGTAAAACCTTGTGTGTCTTATGTCTCTTTGTCAGCGTATCCCCGTCACGTAGGGATACGCTGACAGCGATGGACGAGGTATAGAAACACAGAAGGAAATTTCAGGTGTTTTTAGATGAGGACCGGCGAGTCATTAGATTTGGCTTCGCCATTCTCCTGCTGCTTCTGTGCTTTTCCCCTCTGATAGAGGGGGGCACGTCTCACCTTCCCGTCACACTCCTCCGTCTTACGCTAATTTTCCTCCTGACCATTTGGGTTGTTGCCTCCGTACAACAGGGGGTTCTTAGGGTTTACGGGAGCCCCCTTCACTTCCCCACGGCCGTTTTTCTCATCTTAGCGGCTTTGACGACTCTTAGGTCCCCTTATTTGCATATGAGCCTGCAGTGGCTGGGAAGCCTTTTCAGCTATGCCGTTTTCTTCTTCCTGGTGTACCACTGGATTGATCGGAGAAGGAGGATTGATCTTGCCGTGTACGCGGTGATCGTGATCGGCTGTATCGAAGCGACAATGGGTGGTCTGCAGTCCATTGTTTTAGAATCTGGTCGTGCAAAGGGGACTTTTTTCAACCCTAACTTTTTCGCTGTATATCTCGTCGCCATCTCTGGATTGGTTCTTGGGTTGCTCACCTTTTCCCCTCGATACAATTGGAGAATGAGGGTGATCCTGTGGGGGGTATTGGTTCTCCTCGTTGCTACGATCCTCTACAGTGGATCTCGAGGCGGATGGTTAGCATTGCTCCTGACAACCGGGTGTGTCGTGTGGTTCCGTTTTGGGAAGGTGGCAATCGCGTGCGTGCTCGCAGTCGCATTAGCGCTAACGGTTCTACCTACCCCGCTTCAAGTACGCGTCTGGGACGAACATCAACATAATCCCTACACGTACTCTCGCGTCAAGATTTGGTCCAGTTCCATTACTCGAGCGGTAGAGCATCCGTTGGGCACCGGGCTGGGTATTTATAAATACACGTCTCAGCGATATCCCGTTTTGGTGGAGGGGGTGCTCTCACGCTACGGCACACGGGCTCAGACCGCGCATAACGAGTATCTTCAGATTCTTGTAGAACTCGGCGTTGTGGGCCTATATGTGTTTGTGTGGGGGATGTCTCGAATGGGGAGGTCCGCGTATGCCGCGTTAGCAAATCCGCGGCTGTCGGAGGAGCGCGGTCTGCTGATCGGACTTACGAGCGGAATGCTTGGCATGTTTGCACATGCAGCGGTAGATTCTACGTTTCATCAGCCGCCGGTCGTCCTGCTCTTGATCCTCTTCGGGGCGATGATTCTCAGCTTAAATCGTATGGCGTGTCGTGAAGAGAGGGTATCCGTCTTCGTGGTGCGTCCCACGAAGTTCATCGTATGTGGCATATACATTATCGCAGTGCTTATCGGTGTTGTGGCAATACGGCCAGCGCTTGCGTGGTATGCCTGGGTTGACTCCCAACGGGTTCTTGCGGAGAAGGATATTGATGGGGCGCATGGTCGTTTAGATTTGGCGGTGCTTCTTGCTCCTGGCAATGCGACATATTACGACACACGTGCGGAGGCGGCGTTCCAGCAGCTTCGTGTGTCGGGAAATTGGGCGTGGGGTGAAGAAGCCGTCGCTTGGATTAACGACGCCGCGAGTCTCAATATTGTAGATGGTCGATATAGAAGTCACCGTGGTCATATCTATCGTACGATGGCAGACGTCACGGGAGACAGAGTTCGTCAGAATTGGGCCCTTGAAAATGCGCGAGCGTCGTATGCAGAAGCCATTGATCTTGACCCATACTCCCCTCGCCATTATCTCGAACGCGCTCGAGCCAATATTGCCCTGGGGAATACCCAGGAAGCACAGGATGACCTGGTCCATGCGATTAGACTTGAACCAAACTATCTTCCAGCCAGGTTTGGATTGGGGCATTTGTATCAGCAACTTGGGCAGAAGGCCGAGGCGGCAGCTGAATATCAGGAGATTATCAACCGTGCAGATGGGTTTCGAGAGAAGACACTGATTCCGATGGAGAAGGGCTTTCTCGATGTCGACATCTCGTATGTGCGTGAAGCACTCGCTGGACTGGGCACGCCGTGATAAAGCTTGGGGTCTTATTGCTGGTGGGCGCGCTCGCCATCAGCACCTTACATCATCTTCAGTTGCGTATAGACGAACAGCGTGGTGAGGACACCGTGCTTCGCGCGCTCATGCGTTTTCCTGATGGAGAAATGTTGAAACTTATTTCCCTCGGGTACAATAATCTTGTTGCTGACCTGATCTGGTTGAGAATCATCCAGGTCTTTGGCGATCGGACGGTCACTGAAGAAGAGTACAACTGGATCTATACTGCTCTCGATGCGGTGACGACGCTGGATCCAAGATTCGTACAGGCCTACCTTGCTGGGAGTATGACGCTGACGGTCATGGCGGCCCACGTTGAGCAAAGCAATCGAATTTTGGAAAAAGGTATTGCAGCAGACCTCGAAGAGTGGAGAATCCCTTTCATTCTAGGGTTCAATTATTTCAACTTCCTCGGCGAATATCGACGTGCAGCGGAGTATATTGAAATGGCGACGGAGATGCCTGGGCGACCAAGCTGGCTGCCACTGCTCGCCTCGAGGCTACATGTTCAGGCGAAGGCTCCCCAACTGGCACTTGAGTTTCTTGCCCGTGTGTATGAGTCAACGACCGATGCCCGTTTGAGAGAAAAGCTTGAGATAAGAATCAAAGAAGTAACGATCGAACGTGATCTCATGGCGCTGGAGCAGGTGGTTCAACAATACTATGCCCGTTTTGGGCAATTTCCAGGTACCCTGGAGCAGCTCGTGGCAACTGAGCTCGTGAAGCGTATTCCCCTAGATCCTTTTGGAGGAGCCTATATTCTTGATGCTGGGAGTGGAAAGGTCTCGAGCGAAATGAGGCCAGACCGAATGAAGATCCATCATCCTCATCCCTCGGTACAACGCTAGTGAGTATAGAGGTTGCCGTACAGACTGAGAACTTGCGCAAGGAGTTCTCAGCTGGACTTGGCAGAGGC
>JAJDBL010000414.1 GCA_029261375.1 Nitrospirales bacterium | reverse complement strand
TCGGCATGGGGGGGCGTCGATAGCAACTTGATAAGGAGGCACATATGAAACTCGATATACGAGCCTTTGCATTGGCGTGCGGATTACTCTGGGGCACCGGCCGGTTCGTCGTGACCTGGTGGATCATGTTCTTCGACGGTTCGGTCACAGACCCGACATTCCTCGGACGAATCTATCGAGGATATACGATTACGCCGCTCGGCAGTTTCGTTGGGCTTGCTTGGGCGTGGGTTGACGGGGTGATTGGTGGCGCGATCTTCGCATGGTTGTATAACAGATTACTCGTGAAGAGACCGGCCACGATAGAGTTGTGAGTTCGTGGTACCCGAGGGTCCCATTTATGCCTCAGTATGAGAGTTGAGAAAGGAAGGGATCTTATGAACCATATCAATTGGATTGTGATGGCATGCATTGTCATGTGGTGTTCAGGTCCGGTGAATGCGGTTGCCTACAAATCTGTGACCGTCACGGATGGCGGTGTTGTGAGCGGGACGATCACGTTCACTGGAACTCCACCTCCACCGGAGCATTTCACCATTACAAAGAACCCTGATGTCTGTGGAGCGGAACGCGACCGTTATGCTATCGAGGTGAGCAATGAGGCTCTAATTCATGCGGTGGTAATGATTAAAGGTGTGGAAGAAGGTAAGCCTCCTAGCCCGAGTGTAATCGATATTGTGGGTGAGGACTGTACGTGGCTGCCCTTCATGAGTGTGGTCATGCGAACTGGTGGCGGCAGGAATGGCTCGCCGTGGATGACGGTGCTGAACGAGGACACTGTGATCCATAATCCACATCCGTTTGAACTCCAGCCCAAGAGTCGACGCACGTTGTGGAACGTGGGTTTACCAGAGAAAGGATCGAACACGAAACAGAGACTTGCGGTAAGGAAGGGCGACACAGTGCGACTCGAATGCGACCAACATAACTTCATGTTGAGCTGGACCAAGGTCGTGTCAAATCCCTATTGGGCGATCACGGCAAAGGATGGGAACTATGTCATTGACCAAGTGCCTCCGGGGACCTACACCCTGGTTGTATGGCATCCGACGCTTGGCGAGCAGAAAAAGGAAATCACTGTACCGAAAAATGGGAACGTCAAGACAAGCTTCGCGTTCTGACAGACCGTGTGTTGAGCCTAGCTGAAGCTCGTCATGTAGGGAATAAGGTGATGCTCGCATGACGAGGTACGTGTTGACCGCTGCGGGATTACTTCTTCTGTTCCTAGGCGGTGAGATGCTCGTGCGCGGGTCCGTCAGGCTCGCACGGAGTTTGAAGGTATCACCTCTGCTGATTGGCCTTGCGGTGGTTGGGTTTGGGACGTCCATGCCTGAACTCCTCGTGTGCTTAGACGCAGTATTTCAGGGACGGCCGGATATTGCAGTCGGCAATGTTGTCGGAAGCAACATCGCGAATATCCTTCTAATCCTCGGGGCTGCAGCCCTTATTGCTCCAATTGATTGTGCGCCCAAGGTCGTATACCGAGATGGTGTCGCGATGCTTGCCGCTAGCGTGGTGTTGGTAGGGCTTGGCGCTATGGGAGAGATTGCGCTCTGGCATGGCGGCCTGAAGGAGGCCAGCTTGGTTGCGTTTATCGCCTATTCTTATTGGACCGAAAAATATCAGATGGCGCCATCGGCAACACTCCATGAGCGTGAGGCCGACGAATTGGGTGATCGCTTGCGGCCCCTGTGGGTCAATGCGGGGATTCTTGGCATAGGCTTGGTTGCTATTATGGGCGGGGCACACATGCTCATAGACGGGGCTGTCGCCATTGCCCGCGCCGCTGGTATATCAGAAGCCGTGATCGGCCTGACGCTCGTGGCGATCGGTACGTCGCTTCCAGAGTTGGCTGCGGCCATGGTCGCAGCATATCGCAACCATACCGATGTGGCTCTCGGGAACATTCTGGGGAGCAACCTCTTCAATATTCTGAGCATACTCGGCATCACCGCTCTCGTGACGCCAATCTCGATTAACCCTGAGATTATTGATGACCTCTGGATCATGCTGGGTGTAGCACTCCTGCTGCTGCCCATCCTGATCACAGGTCGCCGCGTAGATCGTGCGGAAGCTGTTCTCCTTCTTGCAGGTTATGGCGGGTATATCGCGTGGGTATATGGCGCGTTTACGGTGTAAACCTAATCGCTTCTGATCGTTCCTCGTTGTGTGGCATTCGTCCACAGCACCTACGATTGGGTTGGGAGTTTTTCCACACTCTACTCCGACATCAAGGCATTTATGCGACTTGTGTGGAGTATTCATTGCGAATACGCACAGGCACACAATTTGCTTGTTCAAGTAGAGAAGCCGCTTCACTAACGCAGACAAACAAAGAGTGAGGTGTGATAGCTCGCTGTAAGTTCAAATAGGCGGTCCAGCAAGGCTGTAGTGAGCGAGAAGGCAAATCGTACTAATGTACGTTGAGCCGATGGCGCGAAACGAGAACGAGGCTGGCAGACTGTTTCAACCTTCTGCCAAGAAGGTGAGGCCTTATGGATTCTTTAGTCAGCAGAGCTCCAAAATTGAGAGTTTTGGTCGTCGATGATGACGCTGGGATGCGCGACCTCCTGATCGATGAACTGTCAGATCAACGAATAGACGTGATTGAGGTGAAGAATGGTCATGATGCGTTGAGGCAGATTCGTTTCGCGCGCCCAGATTTGGTACTAACTGATCTGGCGATGCCAGCCGGGGGATTTGATTACTTGAAAAAATTACGTGTGCTGGCCCCAAACGTTCCGATCATCGTCTTGACGTCATTTGGCGATCCGCGCGCGAAGGAAACCATGGGAGAGTGTGGGGTCGATGTGTATTTGGATAAACCAGTCCGAATTCAGAGTATCCGTGCGGCGATTTCTGAGTTGCTCGATCATCGACATCCTTCAATTGGTGCAGTGAGATAAAAGAATTTTGAGATGATTCGTGCGTTACGAAAGAAGAGGCTTCCACTTATTCCACTCTCTGCGGAGGGAGTCTGCCCTGAGCGGGGTCGAAGGGGTTGGGATGGGGGGATTCCTCTACGTCGAGAGTCATGACAAGACACACAACCACGCATCAACATGAAAAACTAGGAATCCTCGTGGGAGGTGGCCCGGCTCCAGGGATTAATAGCGTGATTGGCGCCGCGACCATTTACAGCCTGCTCCAGGGCGCGCAGGTGATTGGGATTCAGGATGGCTTCAAGTGGTTGATGGATGGAGATGTCCGAAAGGTGCAGCCGTTACGCATTGACGAGGTAAGCCGAATTCATTTTCGGGGAGGCTCCTGTCTTGGTACTTCGAGAGCCAACCCTACGAAAGATCCAGCGTTACTTGAAAAGACACTCGCGTCGCTACGCCGTCTTAATGTTTCTGGATTGATTACGATAGGCGGAGATGATACCGCGTTTTCTGCGATGAAACTGGGAGAACGTGCGGCAGGGCAAATTCGTGTCGTACATGTCCCAAAGACGATCGATAACGACCTTGAACTGCCGCATGGGATGCCAACGTTTGGGTTCCAGACGGCTCGACATGTCGGCGTTGATCTGCTCAAGAACCTCATGGTTGACGCACAGACAAGCTCGCGGTGGTACTTTGTAGTCGCGATGGGCCGAAAAGCGGGGCATTTGGCATTGGGTATGGGTAAAGCCGCTGGAGCAACTCTGACCTTGATCCCCGAAGAATTTTCGAAAGTCCCCGTTCCGTTAGAAAAACTTGAAAATATCCTGGCAGGTGCCATCATCAAACGATTAAGCATGGGGCACGCTGATGGCGTGGCGGTGTTGGCCGAAGGACTGGCAGAGTTGTTAGACGAAGAAGAGTTGCATGAACTTGGGGACGTACAACGCGATCAGCATGGACACGTCCGGTTGGGTGAACTTAACATAGGCGAGATGCTTGCACATCGTGTTGGAGAACGTCTGAATCAATTTGGAATTAAGGCATCAATCGTAGCCAAAAACATTGGGTACGAACTACGATGCGCCGATCCTATTCCATTTGATATGGAATACACCCGGGATCTAGGATACTGCGCCGCGACATTTATCTTAGATGGTGGAAACGGTGCCATGGTTTCCATCGACAACGGTCGGTTCTTTCCCATTCCGTTCGCAGAGATCTTGGATCCAGCAACCGGTAGAACACGTGTACGTATGGTGGATATTGCGTCCGATTCCTACCACGTAGCGCACCAATATATGGTTAGGCTTTCAAAAGACGACTTTGATGATCCGAAAGCGATCCGAAGATACGCAGCAACCGCAGGCACCACGCCAGACAGGTTTCGCGCTGAGTTCGAGGGTGCGGTCGTTGAGGGATAGGGGAGGTCGAGAATTCTAGTTAGAGAATAATTTTGTGCCGATATATAGAACAAACGGATTATGGGCGCTTCATGTTTTCAGCAGAGTTGACAGTTCAATAGATATTTTCGCCTGGACGAACTCTTGGCCAAGCTTTGCCTTCCACGCGCCCGCGGGATCAAACTCTGCATAAACAACACCTTGGTAGTCAGAAGGTAGTTCAACGTCACCGCTATGAAGTGCACATACGCGCGTTCGACCAAGTCTCCCTGACGTTTCCCCATTGATTTAGTCCACCCGTAGAGTTAGTTTTCGGGCCAGAAAGGAGCACATTTCATGGCCCGAAAGCGGTTTACCCAAGAACAGATTGTGGCGATCCTTCGCGAAGCGGAGCGGGGTGTGCAACGGCAGACCGTGTTCCGGAAGCATGGGATCAGTGAGCAGACCTTCTATCGCTGGAAGCGCATGTATGGGGGCTTAGGT
>JAJDBL010000413.1 GCA_029261375.1 Nitrospirales bacterium | reverse complement strand
CCTAGATCGCTACCGCATATGAAATATTCACGTACATCTTTCATATGGACCCTATCCCTAGCTATGCTCGGTGTCGTCCTCGTCACAGGCCAGCCTCGGGCTGAAGACCAAAGCCTCACGACGTGGTCAACGTGGAACATGCAATATCTGTATGGGTTCAACTACGATCTCGGAAAAGATACTCGCGACATGATGACATTCGAGCATGCTGATGGATGGAAATACGGCGAGAATTTTTTCTTCCTGGACGTCAACAATCTCACCCAAAAAGACACACACACTGCGAATACAAACTTGTACGGAGAATGGCACCCACGATTGAGCTTGGGTAAGATCACAGGCAATAGTCTTGTGCTAGGACCTATCCGCGACGTACTCACTGCACACGAGTTGGATTTTGGTGAGGACTCCCTGGCTTATCTTCATGGCATTGGCCTCAGCCTTGATCTTCCTGGATTCGAGTTTGCTAATGTCAACACGCTGTTCCGCGACGATGTTGATCAGGACGGTTCAACATGGCAGGTGAGCGTCGATTGGAATATTCCGTTTGAGCTTATGGGATGGCAGTGGTCCTACGACGGATACATCGATGTTGCTGGCGAGGAAGGGAACCTTGCCTGGAATATGAACAGCGACACACAGCTACTGCTCGATGTCGGAGACCGTTTCGGATACACAAACCAGATTTGGGCGGGCGTTGAGTTTCTGATCTGGCAGAATGAATTCGGCATCAACGGCCAAAACGAGTTTGTTCCCCAAGCAATGGTCAAGTGGGTCTTCTGATTGGTACCATTGACGCGGCCAGAGTCATCGTTTCCCCATCAGGAGGCAAAGCATGCACATCTGTTTCGTAACAGTTCTCACGACAATACTCAGCACCGTGTTGGCGACAGCGACTGTTGCCGCGCCTCCTCCTGGAGCGACGCCTGAAGAACAGGGTGAATACGTGTTCGTCACCCGTGACACGATGGACAACGGCTACACCGATGCGGTCACCACACTGGCGATGACGCTCTACAACGCGGCGGGACAACACAGCGGTCGGGAGATGTTTACCCGCTATCTTGAACTCCACGACGACGGGGATAAAACACTCATCACGTTTCAGTTTCCTCGCGACATCAAGGGAACCGGACTATTAACGTTTGAGCACATCGAGGATGCTGACGATCAGTGGCTGTATCTCCCTGCGCTCAAACGGGTCAAACGGATCGCCTCGAAAAACAAAAGCGGCAGTTTCGTAGGATCGGAATTCAGCTACGAAGATATCTCGTCAACGAAACCAGAAAAATACACATACAAATACATCCGTGAAGACGATCACAACGGCATCAAAGTCTGGATCATCGAACGTGACCCCAAGGACCCAAACTCTGGATACACGAAGATTGTGTCATGGGTGGATCAATCAAACTTTCAGGTCGTCAAACAGGAATTCTTCGACCGAAAAGGGAGCCCACTAAAATTTTCGCTCGAAAATGGGGTGACCTTGCATCTCGGAAAATTCTGGAGACCGTCGGAAATCATCATGGAGAACCTTCAAACCAAGAAAAGGACAAGCTTGAAGTTTAATGATTGGGCCTTTCAGCAAGGCCTCGAAGCATCGCTATTTACCAAACGGTCCCTCGAACGGCAACGTTAACGCTGGCAGGACGTTGAAAAAGCATGCCCTGAGTCTCCCCGAAGGGACCACCAGCTTCGTTCTCGCTTTGCTCCTCGGCTCAACGTACAGTAGTACGATTCGCCTCATCGCTTGCTGCGGCCTTGCTGGATGGCCTTTTTGAACGCACTCTTGAGTACTCAGTGGTGCCAATACCTTTCCACAATTTCCCCACCTGCTCGCAGTGCCATGACTCCCACTTCCAGACTGATTGTCCACATTTGGCTCCTCCTCGTTCTCGCATTGCCCGTCACCGGATTAGCTCTGGAACATGATCTGCGGGTCACCAGCACCACTCATGTTTCGGTGTTCCCACAGGCAGGCGAAGGCGCCCAAGAAGATGCGTTTGCGTTTACGGAACTCAAACCTGATCTCGCGTTAACGTTTGATGAATCATGGCAAGCGATTATCGCCCCTCGTTTTCGCTTCGGCCTGACCGATCCCGAATACAATCTCATCTCACTCGATGACGTCTATGCCGAATATGTGTCCGATCAATTTGAAGTTCGCGTGGGATACCAAACCCATTTTTGGGGCACCGCCGAATCGGCCAACATCGTCGACATCCTCAATCAGAAGGACTTTGTCGCCGACCTCTTCGATCCTAAGGAAAACAAGCTCGGCGAACCCGCCGTGCGATTGAGACTCTCGCTTGGCGAGAACCGCTTTGATATCTACCACTTCAGCTATTTCACCCCCGCTGCCCTCCCAGACAAAGTGAACCGTTTCAACTTCTTCGACGGGCGGCTGGATTTCTCCAATGATCCGCACTACACCCATGGAGCCGAACGTCTTCGCCAACAAGTCGCCCTCCGCTGGGACCGCACTGTAGGATCTGCCGACATCGGACTGTCCTACTTCAACGGCTATGAGAAATTCCCGATCATTAACGTCAAACCCGGAGCCGTCGAAGCCGACACCCTCTACTACGAGATGCAACAGTTCAGCGGCGATCTACAAATGAGCGCGGGAAGCTGGCTTCTGAAAGGCGAAGCGTTATTTCAGGACACCGCGTCAGGAGGGACGTTTATGGCCGATTCCCTGACACGTACCGGCCAGGTGATACAGAGAAACCTCGTCCCAGACAATCACGCGGCGTTCGTTGGGGGGGTTGAATATACCTTCTTCGGCGTCATCGGCCAGAGCGATATCGGGTTAATTGGAGAGTATCTCTATGACACCGAGCAAGACCTCGACGCAGTGGCATTTCGCCCATTTCAAAACGATGCATTCGGAGGGATACGCTGGGCGCGAAACAATTCCGGCGATGGCGAACTACTGCTTGGCGGAATTATCGACGTAAAAAACCAAACACAAGTATGGCGAGTTGAATATTCAGAGCGCTATTTCGACCGCCTAAAACTTTCAGCAGTCTACGACCACATTAATGCAGCAGCAGGCGACCCCGTCGCCATCTTCGACAACGATAATCGTCTCGCCTTCGAGCTTTCATACACCTACTAAACGTCTTTCAGACTCTTAGATTGTCATCTCGAACGCACGTGAGAGATCTGTGCGGAGAGATGAGGCTGTGACTGGTTCTCCATACGCTGACTTATGATGGAGAAGAGCATCGTCTGCCACGATTCGCCTGGAATGAATCTAGCGAACGTCGCACGACGACGGGACCGCCCAGATTTCTCCCGCTGGTCGAAATGACAGAGAAGGAAGATTTCTCTCGCCGTTGGAAGGAGATTCTTCGCAGAGGGCTCAGACTGACACATGCAATCCAAAACACCCTCACCCCACCCCTCTCCCTCAGAGAGGGCGTGGGAGTCGGATGATGATCAGAACGATCCGAAACACCCTATCCCCGACTTTACTGGGACAGGGTGGGGTGAGGAGCCCATTTGCTTCATGTATTACCCTTTCTTCACCTGCTCCCACACAATCGGCTACAATACCAGGCCGCTGAGAAATGTGAACTTCTAGGAAGCTATAGACGGATGACAATACAGAACAAGCCAACATTTGAGACACACCGAACGTCACTCACTCGTGCGGTCCTCCTTACTACCGCGCTCATGACGATCGCGGTCCACCTTGCGCACTGCTCCAACGAGCCAATCGCGCCGTTTCCCCCTCCGATTGTCGAACAGCCTAGCCCTGCTCCTGGCGCCGTAGCCCCCACGCCTGCTCCTGCAATCCCAGGAAACGGGATGGCCGCGTCGAATGAGACGTTTATCCGTGTGGTTAAGGCCACCCGTCCAGCGGTCGTGAACATCGTATCGACGGCGAAATCAGAGGAACGCGCGGGATCATCACATCCCTTTTTCAATGATCCTTTTTTTCGGCGATTTTTTGGGGACGAGTTTGGTCGCGACCAAAAACAACAACGACCGCAGGAGCGTCGCCAACAAGGAATGGGATCAGGCGTGATCGTCAGCACGAATGGATACATTCTCACGAACAACCATGTCGTAGATAATGCCGAAAACATTCGAGTGGTCTTTGGCGATAAACGAGAATTTAAGGCTGCTCTCGTGGGAACGGACGCAAAAACTGACCTTGCCATCCTCAAGATCGATGCGGAGGATCTCCCTACTATTCCTTGGGGAAACTCGGACCAACTTCAAGTCGGCGAGATGGTGATGGCAATTGGAAATCCATTTGGTTTGAACCAAACGGTCACGATGGGAATTATTAGCGCCGTGGGACGAGCGAACGTCGGCATCGTTGACTACGAGGACTTTATCCAGACAGACGCCGCCATCAATCCAGGCAACTCTGGAGGCGCTCTCATCAATCTCAGCGGACAACTCATTGGAATTAACACCGCGATCTTCAGCCGAAGCGGTGGATACATGGGGATCGGATTTGCCATTCCAAGTCGCATGGCCAACGCAGTGATGACCAGCCTCATCGAGCATGGCGAAGTGATTCGCGGTTGGTTGGGCGTCTCAATTCAAGACTTGAACCCCACCCTCGCAGAACAATTTTCTGCCCCGGACACAAAAGGGGTCTTGGTGGGGGACGTGATCTCCGGCAGTCCCGCGGAAGATGCAGGGCTTCAGCGCGGCGACA
>JAJDBL010000412.1 GCA_029261375.1 Nitrospirales bacterium | reverse complement strand
GCTCTCTGACCGATTTCAAGGCCAATTTTTGTATCGCCGATGAAAAAGATATCGTTGATGAGAGGACTCCGCATCCATTCGTCCATCAGGATCTTTGAATTGCCAACGATGACGTTGAGTGTGCCGTGAGGGGCGCCACAGTCCTCTAAGGCCTGCTGGACAACATTTTGCCACAGAAAAAGTGAAGCAATAGGCGATCGAAGCGGCGGTTTGACGATCAAACTATTTCCACCGAGTAGTGCAAACCCGGCAATGATTGAGCCGCTGCAAGGCGCATTTTTAGGGGGATTGACGCACACGACGCCGTCTGGCGTTCGTCTCCAGTAGCACGTCTCTGCCCCATTCTGCCCTACCTTTTTCATCATGTGGTCTTTGTAGAAGTCGAGGGATTGTTTGCGATACACCTGCTCCATCCCCGAAAACTCCCACTCAACCAGCTTGGCCGGATGACCCTCAATGATCATAAGCTCCATCAGACGGTCTTTGTTCTGTAACAAGAGATCATAGATTCCCATCAGGATTTTGACGCGCTTGGCCAGCGGCCAGTACCGGAACTCTCTACTAGCTTCATAGGCCGCCTGCATTGCGGTATGGTTTGTCTCACGTGTTCCAACGCAATAACGGGCGTATACATACTTTTCATACCCGTCGGGACGGAGCCCCGCTTTCAATTCCCGCATGATTCGAAGGGTTTCTCGCGGCTCGGTCAGCATCCGATCGGTAATGGGAAAGTAGTCGTATTTACCCGTATCAACTTCCATTCCGTTGATCAGCAAATGAAATGTTGGAATTGATAGTGGGGGCTGCTCCAGGAGGGGGTATGGTTCTAGGAGACGTTGTGCGTTGTTATGGATTGTTGCGGAAGCTTGTGAGGTGTTATGTGTGCATTCGATCTCTGGTGAAATGACAGGTGCCAATGTACTATTCATCACGACTCCTTTTTCGTGTAGAGTGACCCCCATCACATTCCGCCATCTTTCTTGTCATGGGTGTAAGGGTCATTTTCCTAGCACAAGACGCTTTAGATAGAACGCGGCGTACACATGAACGATCAACATAAGACAAAAGCACAACTCATTCAGGAACTTGATGCCCTGCGTCGCGCCACTCCTGTGTCCGTGGGCGATACTGGTTTTCCGGCTACTGTGCCCGCGTCAGAACATTCGTTCGAACGGGTCTGGGAGCAGTGCATCGACGCGCTTGATGATGATGTGTGCATTATCGATATGTCCGGAGAGATCGTGTCGATGAACAAGGCCATGCGGAAACGATTTACGCTTGGCGACGGCTCCCCGGTCGGGATAAATTACCGTCTCGTGTTCTATGGGACGGAATCTCTAGAGACGGCGTCGCCATGGGAGGCGGTATTGTCTGGCGCTCTCTCCGCGAAAGTGGAAACGTATTTACCCGCCATACAGGGGTGGTTTCTCGTGTCATGTTATGCCCTCCTGAATCCGCAGGGACAGCAGTGGGGAGCCTTCTCAGTAGTGAAGGATATCACCGAGCGTAAACAAAGAGAAGCTTTTCTTCGCGATTTTTCGCAGGGGCCCCTGGCCGGAGGAGGTCTACCGTTCTTCCGCGAATTGGTGCGTGCTCTGGCCAGGACGCTCGACGTTTCGTGCGTGCACATCGGTGAATTGGCCCAGGATCGGGTTGGGACCATGAAAACTGTTGCCGCGTGTGTTTCTGGTGAGATTATCCCGAATGCGGAATTTCCGATCGTGAATACGCCGTTTGCTCAGGTCCTGAAGAGAAATGGTGCCAATATTTTGACGGATGCGGGACATCAACTATCACATGTTCCTCTGCTCGCAGACCTCGATCTTGAAAGCTACGTGGGTCTTCCGCTGATGGACTCAACCAGTCGCGCGCTTGGCGTTCTCTCCGTGATGGATCGACATCCAATCATCAATGTGCAGTTTGTGGAAACTACCTTACAGCTCGTCGCGGTACGCGTCGCGTCCGAGCTGGAACGTACACAGGCAGATCACACGCTGCAAGAGAGTGAGGAACGCTATCGGACGCTTGCAGAGAATACACAGGATCTTATTTGCAAGACGACGGTCGATGGCTACTGTTCCTATCTCAGCCCGAACTATCGCGAGGTTCTGGGGGATGATCTTGGCGTGGTTCTCGGGACGAACCTCTTTGATCACGTACACCCTGAGGATCGTGTCGCGGTCATGGATGAGTTTGAGAACGCCAAGGCCGGATCTCGGTCTGCCCAGGTTGTTCATCGCTATCATTCTCAGCAGTGTGACGTTCGCTGGTTTGAGCGGACAGATTGGCGCTGGTTCGAAAGCACTGCCCGGTTAGTCCAGGTGGTCGGCGAGGCTCCAGTTTGGATCATCGTCTCTCGCGACATCACGGAGCGAAAACGCATGGAGGCTGATCTGCTCAATGCAAAAAAGCTCGAGTCGATTGGTCTGCTTGCGGGAGGCATTGCGCACGACTTCAATAACATTCTGACCGCGCTCTTCGGCAATATTTCACTGGCGAAAGTTCAGGGAATTCCTCACGCGAAGCTGATGAGTCGCCTTGCTGAGGCTGAACATGCTTGTCTGAGGGCGCAAGGGTTGACCCAACGATTATTGACGTTTGCAAAAGGTGGTGAGCCTGTGAGGGCTCCAGTGACAGTTGCGGCCGTTGTGAGGGATGCAGCTACCCGAGCGATATCGCGTGACGATATGACATGTGCCTTTGAGTTTCCGGACCATCTGCGTCCCGTATCCGCTGACGCAGGCCAGATCACACAAGTTGTGACGAACATCATTGTCAACGCGTGCGAGTCAATGTTCGACGGTGGAGCGATTAACGTTAGCGCGGAAGACGTCGATGTTGCAGTGAATGAGGGGGTACTTCTTGGGGAAGGATCCTATGTCAAGATTACGATTCGCGACCGTGGATGCGGAATCTCATCCGACAACCTTCCGCGGGTCTTCGACCCATTCTTTACCACGAGACCGCACGGCAGTGGATTGGGCTTGGCGATTGCGTATTCCGTGATGAAAAGCCATGGCGGTGTCATGACCATTGATTCTGAAGTCAACGTTGGCACCTGTGTCACGCTCTATCTTCGGTCGCTTCCTCGTTCCGCAGCGGCGTCGTTGTTTCCTCCCCAAGATCTGAATGCGAG
>JAJDBL010000411.1 GCA_029261375.1 Nitrospirales bacterium | reverse complement strand
TCGCCGTCAACCTCTGAAATAAAATCGAGCGCTTGAATCCCTGCGCGGTATGCCGGTGTATCCTCGATGGGAGACACCACCGTCAGTCGTTTCTCTCGGATACCGATTTGAATTCCCACGCCGCCAAACTCGCCCTTTGTTTCGACCTGTACTTCCTTATAGACGTCAACCGGCATGTAGCCGGAATGAGGATCCAGGGTCGCAAGCATGCCTCGAATCGCGCCATGAACGAGATCCTCAGTCTTTGTCTCTTCGACATAGTTTTTCTCAACTTGCGTTAACACCTCGGTAAACGTCTTGAGATACTCATATGGCTCTGTAGCCTGCACCACAGGGACGAGAATACGACCAACGACAACGCCCATGAGCAATGCGCCAAGAATGCTAATTGTGATCCACCGCCGTTGATCTTTTGGTGCTTCCTGCGTCTCCATGGAACCCATCTCCTCTATCGACACGTCACGTTACCTCTCATCCCCTGGTGAGCTGACCCTCTCGTTGTTCGTATCACGCGAGGACTCACGACATCTCCAGCGGGCTTACCACATGCCATTTGACACCCTAACATTATTTCCTCGCTGATAACCATCTGATCGGATCGACAGCCTTTCCGCCCGCCCGCACCTCAAAATACAGCATGCTATCCCCTGCCAAGCCGGTATCGCCCACGGCTCCAACCGGCTGTCCAACGGCGACCCGATCGCCCTCATTCACCAACAGCGACGAGGCGTGCGCATACAGCGAGACATCGCCAAGCCCGTGATCAATGATGAGCAGTAGTCCATAGCCTTTGAGCCAATCCGCGAAGGCGACAATCCCGTTCGATACCGAGCGAATCACGCTCCCCTGGCCCGCTTTGATATCAATCCCCTTTCGAGTGAGAAAGGTATCGAACTTGGGGTGTTTCTGACGGCCGAAGAATGCGACCACCTTGCCGTCACTCGGCCAGTGGAGTGCTCCTTTCAGCTCAGCGAGGCCGTCCCCAGCCTCCCGGATTCGCGCGAACTTTTCTTGCTCTGCGAGAAGGGTCTGCACTAATTCTTCGATCCGCTCGGCAGACTTTTCCAATTCTAGAATCGTCTGTTCATACGTCACCTGCTCGTCTCGTATCCGAGCAATGAGACGGCGCTTCTTTTTCCGCTCCACTTGGATCGAAGCCAGCGCAGCCTCAACGTCTCGCTGTTCGCCGAGTAAACGCTTCGTCATTTCTTCATGAGCCTGCTTTCGCTCTTGGGTGGTCTCTAGCTCGTCAGTTTTCCGGTAGGTGCCTTCAACTTCCCTCTCAGACAGCCTCGACGCGAGACGATCGCGTTGTTGGATCTCCGCCAACGCGCGGGACGTCGACACGGGAATCATGGTGTCCAATCGAGAGACCTTGTAGTGGCGCTCTAAACGCTCACGAAGAGATGCTCTCCAGATGCTCAGCTGACCCTCGATGCCTTCAAGTTCGTTGGCGGCAGTCTCCGCATCCTGACTCGTACGATCAACGGCACCCATGAGACGATTGAGCTCTTTTCGCTTCGTGTGTTGGACTTTATCGAAACGCTGCAACTCATCAAGGACCGATATTTCGCGTTTCTCTGCTTTATCGAACTTCTGTCGACGCTCAATGAGTTGCCGCTGAATACTCTCCAACGTTTCCTGCTCACCCTTGATCTTGCCGGAGAGGTCCCGTGCTTTTTCAATTGCCGCTCCCTGGGCATGAACGCTCGCTGACACGAAGACACACAACAACAGCCCACCGACGATCGGAGGAATCAGGATCATGATTGTGTCCTTCTATCCGACACTACGGAGAACACTCCCCCCACGAAGCCCAAAATGGTTCCACCCACAAGAAACAGACACAGCGTCGGAAGCGCGAGGAATGCCATCGTATACTCCGCAATCCACGCGTCACGAACAGAGTATGTGAACGATTCATAGATGGCTTTCAAGAAGAGAACCGACATCCCCGCACCAAGGAGCCCTAACACGGCCCCTTCCACGAAAAATGGCCCACGAATAAACGACTCGCTCGCGCCGATCAGTCGAAGAATATGAATATCTTGTCGTCGCCGAAACAACGTCAGTCGAATCGTATTCGCGACAATGGCAATCGACGTCGCCGCAAGCGTCACACCAACAATCGATCCGATCCAGACGAGCACGTGATTTCCCCACCAGAATGTGCGAATCCAATCCTGGCCATATTGAATTTCAGCGACACCGCTGAGCGCTTCGATTTTCGTCGCGAAGCTCTCCACGCCCGCAACAGTGCGAGAACCGGAGGCGAAACTGACGACAAATGACGCCGGGAGGGCACCCTCGCCGAGCGCGCTGACAGCCGCCGCCTCTGAGGGGTAACGCTCGAGATAGGTTGCAATCGCTTCTTGCGAGGACGTGAAATCCACAGTATCAACTTCGGGATAGGATTGAATCAGCCGTTCCAAGGTACTCGTTTGTTCAGCCGTTCGGCCCTCGTGCACATAAATGATCATATTGATCTCATCTTCAAACGACTGCAACACCGCATGAATATTGACATACAGGAGGAAAAACAATCCCACGCAGAGCATGGATAGCGCAGTCGTCATGAGTGCAACGAACGACAATCCACGAGCTTCCAGCATATTCGCGCACGCTTCATTGACACAATAACTGAGGTACCTCATGGGTTGATTGCGTTCACGACCCGTCCCTGATTGAGCACCAATCGATGCTGCGGAAATTGGTCAGCAACATCCTGTTTCTGTGTGGCAATCACGACGGTTGTTCCCCGAGCGCTCATCCCACGAAAAAGATCAAATACCGCTGCGGTCAACGTGGCATCGAGACTCGCTGTCGGCTCATCTGCGAGGAGAACGAGAGGATCACTCACCACGGCACGCGCGATGCACACCCGTTGCTGCTCACCGGCAGACAGTTCTGATGTTTGTTCGTGCTTGCGACTCCCCAGTTCGAGTGTGGTCAAGACACGATCCATGTTGTGTTGCCCTCGCTTTTTGGAGGTTCCCGCGATCGTCAATGCAAGCGTAATATTCTCGAGCACCGACTTTCGCCCCATCAATTGTAAATCCTCGAATACGAATCCCATTCGTCGCCGAACACTGGGAACCTCTCGCCTATGGACACGTGTCAGATTCTGGCTATTGATCATGACCTGACCTCGATCTGCCTGCTCCTGGCAAAACATCATCTTTAACAACGTTGATTTCCCCGCTCCGTTCGGTCCGACAATGCAACAGATATTTCCCTTCTCAACCTGAAGGCTCACATCATCCAGCACGGTTCGATCATCAAACGTCTTGTAGACATGAAAGAGCTTAATCATGACTCGCCAAGCTCGAACGCGTTCTGAATAAGTTCGATGTTCGGATCATGAGAAGCATCCTGCGTGATTGACACCACATCAAACCGACACGATCGGTTCCCGAGATGAAAACGATGAAGATAATGTCTGGCGGCTTTCGTCAATCGTTGTTGCTTTCGGGCATCGACCGCTAGTACAGGGGAACCAAATGAGCTATTCCGTCGTGCCTTCACCTCAACAAAGACCACGGTGTCTCCATCTTGTGCCACCAAATCTATTTCACCCTGCGTGACCCGATAATTGCGATGCATGATCGTGTAGCCTCGCCGCTGCAAATATCGCTCAGCCAGTTGTTCACTCTGTTGCCCAAAGCTCTGCGACGAAACACTACCCGCGTGTCTTCCGGCAGACCCCTGCGTCCCTCGACGGCGAAGCCTGAACATGACCGACTGCACCGCCGTCACAAATCGCTGCCACCATGCCCGCATGTGAGACGCTGCCCTCGTGCGGTTATTGTGTCGGGGTATCCAAACGCGGGAATGTCATTTCGGAGATAGGGCGGAAACAGCGACGATGTACGTCGCACGGACCGAATTGATCAAGCAGCGTCAAATGTTCCCGCGTTCCATAGCCTTTGTGAGCAAGAAAATTGTACTGCGGATATCGATCATGTAGTTCTGCCATCAGCCGATCTCTTGTGACTTTGGCAATCACTGAAGCCGCGGCAATGGAACGACTCAACAGGTCTCCTTTCACGATGGCCCGATGCGCAATTCCCATCTCTGGAAGAGGCACCGCATCAATTAGAAGATAGTCTGGAGGGGAAGACAGGCCACGTACGGCACGGCCCATTGCCTTTCGGGTGGCAGGAACAATCCCGATCTCGTCAATTTCCTCTGCATCCGCATGGCCGACAGAGACATCGCGCGCTTGGTCGGAGATCTCAGCGAAGAGCCGGTTTCGCTCTGAAGGCGAGAGACATTTCGAATCTTTTAAACCAGGAAACACCTTCTGGCGGGGAAGGACAACCGCAGCCGCCACGACAGGACCCGCAAGCGGACCTCGTCCCGCTTCATCAATGCCGGCGATGCGACGAAACCCCCGGACCGTCGCTTCAGCCTCAAAAAACCCGTCAGGCTCTACAGCGGCGAGCGAGGTCACTCACTCTTTGCTCCTTCTGCCTCTGAAGCTGCGACGTCCTGAGGTGCGGTAGGCTCCGCTGGCGTCTCTACAACAGCCTTCGCGGCTTTCGCCTTACTGGTGGGTTTATCCACTCGGCGATATTCGCGTTCTTTGACCTTGGCCGCTTTCCCTTTTTTATCCCGGAGGTAGTACAGTTTCGCACGTCTGACGCGACCATGACGGATCACCTCAACTTTGTCGATACTTGGGGAATGCACAGGGAAAATACGTTCAACCCCAACGCCATGCGAAATCTTCCGCACGGTGAAGGTCGCGGTATTCAGCGTTCCGCGTCGCGCAATGAGGACCCCCTCGAACGCCTGAATTCGTTCTCGCTCACCCTCTACGATCTTCACGTGCACACGAACCGTATCTCCGATTTTCATTGTAGGAACGTGATCCGACTTGAGGGATTGTCGAACCCGATC
>JAJDBL010000410.1 GCA_029261375.1 Nitrospirales bacterium | reverse complement strand
CCTTAGTAGCGAAGGCAAAGGTAAAAGCCTTCAAGGCTGGGGTTCACCAGTTGGTGCGATTCGTTGAGGGAGATTTTAGAAAGATCGAAGATCTTGACCGCATACGCATTCAAGACGCAACTGTCGTGATTCTCTTTCTATTGCCGGAAACGCTTGCCAGATTGCTGCCGATACTTCGTGAACGGATGACACCCGGCACACGAATTGTGTCGAGCACATGCAAACCGATTCCCGACAGCTGGCCTGCCGACAAGACTGGATATACGACAGGCTTTGAGATTCCTGGTGAGCCAGTTCCGATGTATTACTGGAGAGTGTAGGACGGGGCCGCAGGAGGGTGAAAAGGATCGGTCCAGTCCTGCCCTGATACTCTCGAAGGGACAACCGCAGCAACGACGGACTTCTAACGTACTAAAACGTGTGTTGGAACTGCTGAGTTGAGGCGAATCGTATGACTGCACCTTGAGCTGACCAGCGAGGCTAGAAATACCGCTGGTCATTTTTTGCTGCTCCGTCTAGAGTTTCAAGGTGTCGCGGATTTTTCGTAACAACGCAATGTTTTCTGTATGTCCAGTCTTTCTCGCATGAATCGCGCCACTGATTGGCCGCCCGAGCAAGTAGAAGTCCCCCATGATGTCCAGAATTTTGTGACGCGCAAACTCTTCTGGAAACCTGAGAGGGGTGTTAATGACCCCATGATCAGATACAAGAATGACGTTGTCGAGCTTGCCACCCTTCGCTAACCCCATCTCTTCCAGCGCACTCACCTCGTTCAAGAATCCAAAGGTACGCGCCGGCGCGATTTGGTCACGGAACGCGGAGGGCGAATCCAGCTCAAACGTATAGGTTTGATCACCGACTGGAGGCGGGTGGGAAAGTTCGTAGGTAATTTTAAACCCATCATAGGGGAAAATAGTGATCTCTGCGTCGGACTTATCTGCCACCGTGATTGGTTCCTTGATCACAATCGCGGGCAATGTCCCTGACTGCTCTTCGATCCCTGCTGAATCAAGCAAATCGCAGAATTCTGTCGCTGAACCATCGAGAATCGGAAGCTCCCCTTCAACCTTGACCAAGAGATTTGTAATTCCGTACGCATGAATCGACGACATGAAATGTTCGACGGTACGTACCCGCAATCCATTCTTCAGTAAGGTTGTCGCGTATCCGGTGAAGTCGACGTTGTCCAAATGAGCCTCAACAATCCCATCCCCAGCAAGAGTGCTGAATTGAATACCTCGATTCAATCCAAGTGGTTGAAGAATCAAGCCTGTCCGGACCCCACTGTGCAATCCCACGCCACCAATAATGACGCTCTTTCCAACAGTTCGCTGCGGCACTGACGCCGCTCTTTTCGTCCCGCGATTGCGACTTTTGATCGTCGGGCCAGATGGTGCCACCTCAGCAGCTTTTCCCTCATTTCCGATCGCGCCCCTCACAGCCTGAACCAGGCCATCAAGCGAGAGTGGCTTTTCCAGGAAATCTACGGCACCAAGACGAAGCGCACGGACGGCAGTATCAATGGTCCCATGACCTGATATCAGAATCACCGGTAATGTCGGACGCATTGTCTTGAGTTTCGTCAACAACGTCAGCCCATCAACATCGGGCATCCACACATCAAGCAAAACGAGCGCCGGGTCAAACTTCTTCATCGCAGCAAGAGCATCACGGCTGCGAGCAGCCGTCACGACGCCGAACCCCTCATCCTGGAGAATGCCAGAGACAGAATCTAGAATGGAGATCTCGTCATCGATTACTAGTACAGTTTCAGCCATCATTCACCTTTTTGAACGCACGTCGCGAGCGGCTGACCACAATCCCAACCGCACCCTCGACCGTAAAGCATTATAGCGCAAACGTACTGTGTTGCTCGCTATTCCACCCAACGAATTTCTTTTCCCGTGGTCTCTCCAATCATGACATCGCGTAGGGTCTTGGGAAGGGTTGATTTCGACTCCGACACTGGAATCCGCCCGGCCATGATTTCTGCTTTTTTCTGGGGAAGGAGTGGGGCTTTATTCGGTTCGGCATACCCCTCAGGATACGTCGGTTGAAGCGTGTCTAGTCCGTATTTGTCCGTTGCACCAATCGTATGCAACATTTCGTGAGCGATGACAACGTTATTTTGCTCAGCCTGCTTTGGGTCTGCAAAGACTTTTGCCACGCCGATCAACCCTTCTTCGAGACCAACGGAATGATCAAGCGTTGCATGTGTCTTGGGATCATAAAACAGCACGAATATCTTTATATTCGGAGCCGCTCCCTCATAATTGTCTGAAGCATAGGCCCAGTAGCGTAGTTTGAGACTCCACCACATGATTTTGAGGGTATTCGCATCCGATGGTGTTTGCGGAGGCAAGGCTTTCACCTCTCCAGCCAATTTTACAGTTACTGGGTCTTTGATTTGCACATGATGGCGACCCGCTTCCCGTGACATGAACCCTCCAATTGAGTCAAAAGTAGGTTCGTGAAGGGTGTCGATATATTGTGATGACGTCACACTTCGATCGCCGTTGATAGGGTAAACCACAACGCGTAATGGATGATCCCAATCTGTTGTTCGTAGTTTCGTCAGCACGGCGTCCATCGCGACGAAAAAAAGAACGACAAGCAAAATCGTAATGCGGACGGTTTTGAAAGTCATATTTCTTTACACTGCACGTCGTTGACGACAACTGACACACACCTCGTCCCGATTGTCGTGTTGGAGACACACGGCAGATATAACGAATTGACGTTCAGAATGGCGGCACCGAAAACGAACATATCTTCGCGCAGAGCACGGGAAGAGCCGTCTCAAGGGCCAAAATGCGTGAGGTTAAACGGACAGATTCAAACCCCTGGTTCTCGAACATGATCACCTCCTCATCGGTCCACCCTCCCTCGGGTCCGACCGCGAGCACGACAGGTTCGCGAATTTCAACTGGGCAGACGTTGTCAGCATACGGGTGAGCAATGAATGCTCGTTTCCCGTACATCTCTTGCCGCATCTCATCTTCGACAAACGGCTTGAGTCGCCGCCGAAACGATACGACAGGAACACAGGTATCCATCGCCTGCTCAAGCCCTCCCAGACATGCAGACCTCACACGATCCGTCGAGATGTGATCAGTCGACCAGTACGGTTTCTCAACCCGATATGCGTGAACAAAGATAATTCTCTTAATCCCCAGCATCGTCATCGTTCGCAACACCCGAGGCACACTCCTGGGACGCGGAAGTCCTACAATTAACGTCAGGGACAGGGGCGTCGGTGGTTTTTCAGAGAGTTCATAGCGAAGATGTACTGACTCATCCTTGATTTCCACCACGACCGCATCGCCCATCTCACCATCAATTTCCCCAACGCGCAGGGTGTCACCAACACGAACGTTGAGCACGGTCTTGAGATGCTCGAACCGTCGGTCCGTCAACTGAACCTGCCCGGGGGCATGACACTCAGAGCGGTCAAATAGTACGAGGTTCAACGCTTCCCACGTGTTCTTCGTTGTACCCTCAGATGCTTGTCAAGGGCTCGGTCCACCGATTCTCCTAGACAAAGGCCTACGGCCAACAGCCGTCAAGTAACGCACTATTGTTTTTGTAGTCCATGAGTTCGGGCAACTCGACCTCACCCTGTCTCGATTCTGAGGGCGCATCCCCTTCGCCTCACTTTTGACGTCAATATGCATATTACGCTGTTGCGCATTGTAGCGTGCTCGTACCCAATTTCTGTGGATTGTAAACCAAACCAGCCCACCGGCTAGTAATGGCAAACCATCAACAACTTCAAGGTGCGGTCCAATGCCCTTATTGACCCTGTATCTACAGCTCTAGCTCTGATGTAGACTTATGACACTTAATCTCTCTTATACTTCAGCCTCTGTGTTTCATGGCCTATGCATTGAATAAATGGCATAGACAGTCAGGTGAGAGTGATGGCTACGCCGTCTCGCGTCTCGCGCCGAGACAGGTTCACGTTTACATCCAGCAGGTTCTCGAGCACGCACCGCGACGCTGCGTAGTTCAACGATGAGCCAGGCGCACCTAGCATTTGTATCTCTATTTGTAGACCGGCATCTCTCGTGAGATGAATTTGTGGCCCCTCACTTCTTAGGGTTCACGTCATGTGGTATTTCTGATATGTCCATGCTAAACAGATCTCCATCGGTGACTGTTATGCCGCCTTTGGAGTCTTTTGAGAATTGAATGTTCTCCAGTTGAGTGTTTTGGGGTAGCTGATACACAATCAGCGTACCTGAAGATAGCGATAAGATTTTTATACGAGCGTCCAATCTTCCCAGATACTTACCACTGAGAGGGTCTCGCACGAAGGCGTGTCCGGCTACTTTGACCAGACCCGCGTCGTATTCCTCGACACTTCCAATAAAAAACCGGCTTTGATCCTCATCAAAAAGCCGTCGATGTACAACGAGTAGTTTGTCTCCATTTCTTAACAATATCGTTCCTCCTTTTGTAGTGTTGTCGTCTGCGTCTTTAGGCTTGGGAGTAGGTGTATCGCTCACCTTTTTTGGATTACGCCGCGAGCGGCTGACCAGCTTCCCCCACGGAAAGTTCCATCGCGAAAGTAGTTCCGACAGATCCGTTACTCACCACATGAATATGGCCACGATGGTCGGTAATGATGCGGTTCACAATTGCAAGCCCTAGCCCCGTTCCGTTTTTCGTATTCGAAAAGTATGGAAGAAACAGCCGATCACGATCCTCAGCCTGAATCCCCTTCCCTTCATCTTCCACCTCAACATGGACCTTTTGTTGCTGCGCATCAAAGCGCGTTCTGACTGAGATTCGGCCCTTATGATCCATGGCTTCAATGGCATTCTCAAACAAGTTCACAAATACCCGCTTCATTTGCTCACGATCCATGGAGATCAGCGGCACGGCATCATCCAGGCTCTGCGCCACTTTCACATCCCGCTGGGCAGTGGTATAGAGCATGCTGACATCACGAATCACGTCATGGAGCGAGTCCTCTGCCATAACGGGTTCCGGCATGCGTGCAAAGGTCGAAAAAGAGTCGACGAGGCGCATCAAACTTTGGACTTCATTGATAATGATGCCTGTCGCATCCTGCACGGTCTGATGAATGTCTTCGACACCTTCGACCGCCTTTTTGCGCAAGCGTTGTGCGGAGAGCTGAATTGGCGTCAGAGGATTCTTAATCTCATGCGCCATACGCTGAGCCACTTCACGCCAGGCCGCGACCTTCTGAGCTTTTACTAACTCCGCATTACTCACACGCAAATCGTTGGACATTTTATTGAACGATTCGATAAGCGTCCCCATTTCCCCGTCTGCCTTGACATCAATGCGGACACCGAGTTCTCCAGCAGCCACGGCCTTTGTCCCTTCCGCGAGTTTCTCAATCGGCACCGTAATCCGTCTCGCGAGGTATACCCCAAACCACGCGGC
>JAJDBL010000409.1 GCA_029261375.1 Nitrospirales bacterium | reverse complement strand
TTGAGGGGTCGTTTGGCGCTTGGGCCAATGGTCATCTCCGTCGCGACCGGAGCATCATCGAGCTGGGGCACACGATGCAATTGCGCCGTTACAAACTGGATGTCTTCCCATTTCGGCAACTCATCTCGTGGGATTCCCATTGCCGAGACTCGCCCATGGTGGCCCACACGATCAAGTCCGTTGTTCGAGAGTTCGTGAATATACGCCGTATAGGGTTCATCATCTGTTCCATGATGATCCGCATACAAGCCTTGATAGGCATCTCGATTGTAGGGTTGTGGAAACTCGCGTTCCCAGGCATTGATCTCATCTTCATCAACCCAAACAGCGTCATCCTCAATCCACGATGTAAATTTGTGGAGGACTTCTTCATTGCTATATGCACTCACGCCAGTCTTGTATTGATAATCCCAATCGTGAACACCGCAAATCAGGTTATCGCCGCTCACATGCCCATCAGACAGAAGCGCCCCACGATGCAAACAGCGGCCATACAACACACTGGCATCAGACGCGTCCTGCCACTTCACAACGACCAAATCAACATTGCCAACTAGGGCATACGTCGGCGTGACCAACTCAAGTTCACTCCACTTTGCAACTCGGACATTTTTCATCAATTCCTCCTACAGACTCTACACCTGACGGTGTCCCTCAACAGGCCGTTGAAAACCCATAGAAGATTTACATATCACTTTTTATGATGAGGTCTTGGTGAAGACTTCTCCTATTGAGGGATGCTGAAAAAGGTCGTCCAGCAAGGCCGCAGTGAGCGGCGAGGCGAAACGTCCTGTACGTTGAGCCAAAGCCGTGAAGCGAGAACCCCGCTGGCGGCCTTTTTCAGCATCCCGCTAGTCGACATACTTGGGTCTCCACGGAAACGGCCCCATATGCATATCAAGCATGATTCTCCAGACATTCAGTGGCAACCATTCGTCGTACATCGCCCAATGCTGATACTTGGGAAGTTTCACGGCATGCGGAACGTCCTTCCAAGACGTTCCTTTTTTGAACTCCGCCACAACCGCGCCCTGTAAATCCTCCACATACTCTCGCATCAGCGTCACATCGGCTTTCGTTCCGAAGGGTTCCTTCGCCGCTGAATGTGAGTAGATCGCACGGTAAAAATCCATGGCTTCGATCCTCTTCAGGGACTCCAGGAAACCCGGAATATTAAAATCAGGGACAATCGAAAATAGCACTCGATTCGGCGTCACGAGATCCGCGATATAGACAATTTTCTCCTTCGGCAAACGAAACACCGTCATGCCATACCCATGACTCGACCCCATGTAATGCATTTCAACCGTCGTGCCACCAAACTTGATATCCCGCTGTTTCCCCACCCATGCTTCACTCGGTAGCACCATATCCGGATGGGGATTCGCCTTCATCCACTCGTACGCCTCGGCGTGCGCAACGATCGACGCGCCAGCTTCGCGAAACACCTGCCCCCCGCTGGCATGATCCCAATGATTGTGGCTGTGGAGCAGATAATACACTCGTTTGTCCGTGACGCCTTGAATCGCCTTCAACAGCCCCTGTGCATGCGTCGTATTGACCGACTCGATCGCAATCACTCCGTCCTTTGTCACAATAAACATGGAAATGTAGCCATCACCCGGGGCATAGCGATATACGCCCTCCGCAGCTTGAGTAAGCACGTCGTCCGCAGCCGCAACACTCCCATACACCAGCAGCGCGGCAAGCAGCGCGACAGCAATCCTTAAGACATTCATGCACATTCTCCTTCTCATGTATGACTGAGATATTCTTGTTTCAATCGAGGGTCTTGCTAGGCATTTCGACCGACACACCATCAAATGAGATCCCCAAATCCTGAATCTCTCGATAGGGAAGCAACCACACAAGGGATTCGTCGTGCAGATCGACGACCTGCATGCGATTTCCCCATGGATCCCGGAAATCGCACGTCGAATCAGGCTCAACCGTCAGACCATATTTCTGTGTGATCTTTTCTCTGACCTCGTTGACCTGCGCCGCATCACGAACCATGATGCCAAAATGTTTCATGCGATCAGGATTCGGCTTAGCCACTTCGAAAATGGCAAGGAACTGATGCTCGCCAAGCTTGCACCAGGCGGCACCTTCGCCTCCGCGAAGCATTTCCAGATTAAAGACATCTGAATAAAAGTCGACAGCTTTCTTGGCATCATCAACTTCGATAACAACGTGATTGATACCATACACTTGTACAGCCATCTCGATATCTCCTTACGCGAGATTGAAAACGAATGGATACTATTCTGGCGGCAGCTTCGCGTGCGTGCCATCGCAAAATGGCTCGTTTCCGGTTTTCTTGCAACCACACCAGGCCAGACGCTTCTTTTCAGAAATCTCAACTTCGACCGGCTCAATCCCCGTACCTGAATGAGAGCCATCACAGTACGGTTGGCTCTTCGACAGTCCGCAGGCGCACCAATAATAAGTTCCGGCTTCGACTTCCATCACATAGGGTGTGCGCTGGGCAATAACTCGATCACTCATGTTCCACTCCTCCTTTTGTAAACGCCCCGCTTGGGTTTAGACCGTCCGGGCTACTGATTGTGTAATTTGGCCCATTCGGCCACTCTGATAATCTTTCACCGCTTGTTGTATCTCCTCTTGCGTATTCATCACAAAGGGGCCATAGCGCGCTACTGGCTCACAAATAGGTAACCCGGCTAACAACAACACACGAGCCTCTCCATTTGCACCAGACGGTACCGCAAGTCGTACGGCCTCCCCGTCACGCATGACTGCAAACTGCCCTTCCGTCATGTCCTGCAATTCCGCACCTGCGTGGATCGATCCTGAAAAAACATAGAGGCCGACGTTGTGTTCAGAATCAACCTCGGTCACCACGTCGGCACCCGGCTTCAACGTCCAATCGTGATACTGGATGGGCGTGTGGGTATCGATCACTGCTTCAACGCCCAACGCGCGTCCTGCAACAACAGCAACCCGTGCTAAACCATCGTCCGACATACCCTGCGGGATAGTGTCACGGGAAATCTCCTGGTAACGCGGCGCGGTCATCTTGAGCGTGGCCGGAAGATTGACCCAGATTTGAAACCCATGCATCGCACCACCTTCATCCAGCATACGTTGTGTCGGCATCTCTGAATGGACGACGCCTGCTCCAGCCGT